>RHKR01000197.1 GCA_008363265.1 Chlorobiota bacterium | reverse complement strand
AGTTGGGAGAGACTGAACCAGATATTGCCGAGACCGACGGGGTAGCCGGCCTTTTCATAGTATTGGAGTGCCTTCTTGAAATTCTCCTCCGACCGCTCGTTGTTTCCGGCATTCAGGAAGATGTTGCCGAAGTTATCGTAAACCTGCCCCATCCCGATGAGGAAACCGGCTTTTTCGTAGTAATCGACAGCGGTTTTCGCCATTTCCTCGGCTTTTTTATTGTCACCTTTGTTGATCGCGATAACGCTCAGGCCGTGGTAGATCCTCCCGAGACCGAGCGAATAGCCCGTTTTGGTGTAGGCATCGATGGCCAGACCGTAGTACCTCTCGGCCTCATCGTTTTCGGCGAGGTTCATCGCCATGATACCGAGACCGTAGTAAACATTTCCGAAGCCGATAAGGTAGTTGATCTTTTCGAGCCAGGGTAGCGCGGCGTTAAAATTCTTTTCGGCGTTCTCGTAATCGGCGGTATTGATGCTGACCATCGCGATGTTAGTGTGGGTGTTCGTGAAGCGATGATGCTCAGTTTGTTCTTCCCGAGGTTCATGGCTACAATTCCCTTGCCGTACCACGCGTTGGCGATACCGAGGGTGAGGTTGTACTTCGTGAAGATGGAAAGGGAGACATCGAACAGGGAGTCGGCCAAGGGGTTGTCGTTCGTGTTCGTGGCGATGAGGCCGTAGCCGTAGTAAACATCGCCGAGGCCGGGCTCGTAGTTGGCAAGGCGGTAATATTTTTCGGCCTGTCCGAAGAGTTCAGTGGCACTTCCGTTCTCGCCTCTGTTAAGCACGATGTTAGCGAGTGAAGTGTAGATGTAAGCGGCGGTTACAGGATCGTCGCTGACGGGGAGGTTCTTCAGGGCAATGTAGTAGAGCTCTTCGGAACGGATAAAATTACCGAGGGAGTTTTGGATATCTGCCTCGCATTTGTCGAAATAGGCAAGCCCCGGGATGTTGTTGTACGCTTCCATTATCTCCCTCCCCGCGCCCAGGTGTACATATGCGGAGTCGTAGTTTCCAAGTGTCCGGAACGATTCAGCAATGAAGTAGTGGATCAGTCCGCCATCAGAGCCGAACTGATAACCTTCGATCAGTTCAAGCGCCTCCCGCATGTAGAAGATGGTGGTATCGTATTTCTCTGTTTGGAGGGCTTCGATCCCCTTGGCAAATGCCTCGAGGGCCTTGAGGGAGTCGTTTTGGGCGGCAGCCCTCCCAGTGAACAGCGCGGCGGTTAACGAGAGAAGTATTAAAAAGCGTTTCATTGGTAATTCCGTATTCAGATATCACAAAATAAGGAATTCCATTTAAAGTTACACGGATTTCACGGATTTAACGCGGATTTTAATAGACCGCGGATGACGCAGATAACGCGGATTTAAGCGGAAAAATAATACCTAATACCTAATACCTAATACCTAATACCTGCTTTGAAATTAATCTCTCATTTCTTTTTAAATACGGAGTCGGGGATACCCTTGTTTATTTTATAATTTTTGTAGGTGATGTACACCTTGCCGGGAGCTTTGGATGAGGAGGCATCCTTCTCTTTTTTGTTTCCGCCGAAACCTTTCGGGAAATTGAACTTGCCGACCTCGAAACTGAAGGTCATCGAGGAGGGGAGGGGGTACTTGCTGTTGGCGGGATAAACCATATCCAGCTGGAATGTACCGCTGTTCTTGGTGGTGGTTTCAACGCGGGAAATGTAATAGGTCGATTTATCGATCCAAAGGGTGGAGAGAACCACATTGCCGTCGCCTCCGAGGGGGATAACCTTCGCGATGTAGTGGGGCTTGCCGTTGATCTTTGCCTCACCTTCGAGTACGGAGGTGTATTTACCGTTCAGAAGGTTCGATGGATTGAAGTTGAGGCCTTCCTTCGGCATCAGGGCGAATTTATCGCCTGTTTTCATCGTCACCTTGTCGGGGGCCTTGTAGTAAAGCGTGGCATCGTTGTCGGGGACTTTCAGGAACTCCACATCGATCTTGATCTTCACATCCACTTCGTAATCTTTAACCGCGCTGAACTTCTTCTTAACCTGCTCGAGTATCTTGGCGCCATCCGACTGCGGAAGCGCAACGAGAGTTAAAAGAATGAAGAAAAACAATTGTCTCTTTAACATTTTAATTCCTATGAAGTTATATCTTTTTTTCTGAAGAGGTAGAATGTAAGGCCCAGAAAGAATACGATGTGTATCGACTGAACCAGCACCGCGTTCCACAACTCACTCATTTCGACGGGGTCGGTGAAGACTATGTTCCACGACTGCATGTAGGTCGTAAACATGTAAGGCTTCAGGCTCTGCAGCAATTCAACATTGATGTTGGAGAGGATGTAGAACACGATAATCACCGCCATGGTGCTTACGATAGGTCCGATGGCGTTCTCGACGAGTGATGAGAAGAAGAAGGCCATCGAGGTTACAACCATCATGCTGAGGGATGCTATTCCGTAAGCGATGAAGAAACGCCAGAGGATGTCATCTTGCGAGAAAATGAAGAGCACATCTTTGATGACGATCAGCTCACCCGTGCCGAAGAGGACAACCCCGAGGCCGAGTGAAATAAAACCAAGGAATGCCACCATCAGATTCGTGTAGATGGTCGCGGCGATAACCTTCGCGGTTAACAGCTGCATTCTGGTTATTGGGCGCGTTATCAGCATTCTGTATGTGCCGGCTGTAGCTTCTCCCGCGAGGAGGTCGCCCGAAACCAGCGTAATAAGAAACGGGATGTGGATCGCCAAAGCGCCCATTACGAGGTATGACATCACATAACCGTTCAGGAAATTCCCCTCGAATACGAAGATCGAGCTGAGGTTCCGGGTGAGGAATCGGAGATAATTCTCCCCCTCGATCAGCATCGAGATCTCGATAACGAGGACGATAACGGCAATTGTGATGAACCCGATGTAGGTTCGCCACTTCCTGAAAATTTTATAGAGCTCAATTCCAACGAGACCTGTCATTATTCCACCTTCTCTGTTAAGTTGAGGAAGTATTCTTCGAGTGATCTGGTCGGCACGATCGAAGAGACCGAGAGGCCGTTCTCAACCAGTTTTTTGTTGATCGGCGCGATGTCCGACTTGTGGGCGAAGAGAATAACGGTATTCCCGGTTACAGAATCGATCTTCCCGTTGAAACTGGTTTCGCCTATCAGCTGAACCGCCTTTTGCGGGTCGTCAACCTCGATGTTAACGCGCGCTTCGGTGGCATCGAGAAGTTCGTTCACGGAGCCTTCGATAACGGTTTGACCTTTGTTGATGATCACCATGCGGTTGGCGATCATTTCCACTTCGTAGAGGATGTGGGATGAGAGGAAGATCGTTTTTTTATGGTCTTTGCTGAGGCTGATGACCAGTTCGCGGATCTCCTTCATACCCTGAGGGTCGAGGCCCGTGGTCGGCTCATCGAGAATGATGAGCTGCGGATCGTGGATAAGTGCCTGGGCAATGCCGAGGCGCTGTTTCATACCGTGGGAGAAGGTTTTTACTTTTGATTTGTAGCGCTTGTCGAGTCCCACCATTTCGAGTATCTCCATGATCCGTTTCTTCGTAACAGGGTACCCGGAAGTGCGGGCGAGGATCTCAAGGTTTTTGTAGGCCGAAAGGTAGCCGTAGAAATCGGGCTTTTCAACTATGGCTCCGACTCGGCTGAGGATATACTTCCGCTCCTTGTAAATATCTTTTCCGAAGAGCTTTATCTCACCCGAGGTGGGGAAGATGAGGGTCATCAGCATTCTGATGGTTGTGCTTTTTCCGGCCCCGTTCGGTCCGAGGAAGCCGAAAACATCGCCCTCGTAAACATTCAGGTCGAGTCCGGCAACAGCGTGCACATCTTTGAACTTCTTGTGAAGTCCTTTAATTTCAATTACTTTTTCCGTAAGAACTCCTTGTCAAGGGTTAAAATCGAGAAAGAAGCCGAGTCCGAATTTTGTTAATCGTGTCTTGTAATATGAACTGAACCAGTCGTAACCGTCGTAATAAGACGCGTAGATCGAGAGACCCGTTCCGAATTGCTGCCCGAACTTCAGGCCCGCCATAAATGAATAGGCGGGGGTGTATTCGGGGCGGCCGCGCATTTTGAAGTCACCCGCGGCCCAGAACCTTGCTTCTTTCTTCAATAATGAAAACAGCGGTTCATTCAGAAAAATTTCACTTCCGAGTGAGAAAGAGACTTTTTTCTGATCGACCGGTCTGATGAGGATCGAGTAAGTGATTCCGCCATACAGATTTAGACTGACCGCCGGGTAGTTAAGCTGAACAGCGGGGTTCAACTCAAAAAAATCATCGGCGAAAGGTACGGGGCCCACGCCGTCTTTCCACGAACTTTGTGACGGATCCCATGCGCCGTCGACCAGGTGGGCGCTGCGGTGGATGAACCGTAGACGCGCCTGGAGGAGGTGGGGTGAGTTTTCAAGCTTCTTCAGCCAGGTGACATTGCCGCCGAAGTAGCCGTCGATCGCCGCGACCTGCAGGCGGTAGTCGCGGTACTCGATCACTTTCGCGTAGGCGAAGAACTCCGTTCCCGCGTTGATGACGGAAGTGGAGTCAAAGATGAATGAAATTGCATCGAAGGCATTTCCGACATCCACTTTCATTGCCCTGTCGTCAGGGAAGAAAGTGAGACCGAACTTCGGTTCCGTATCAGCAGCCTTCAGCATGTTGAACAGCCTCTTGCCGGGGAGGAACTCGACGGTTTGGGGGAGGATGGTGGATGTTAAAAACAGTGACAGGAGAAATATTTTCAGCGGATGAGTTGACATTTATCGTGACGGTTGTGCAAAAAATTTAATTAGGCCGTGAAATATAGTGGTTTATTGTTCTTAAACCGCAAAGTCCGCCGCGGCGGAGCAGAGTTCGCAGAGGGGTTTTGAAAAGTTACACAGATTCCACAGATTTATCACGGATTTCACGGATTTTCTTTGGAGGACGCACTTGTCCCTTTGGGAGATACACACAGAGTATACGGATAGACGCGGATTTTCACCCCTCACTTTTTAGGAGAGGGGCAGGGGGTGAGGTCGGGAAGCGAGACGCAAAGAACTTTTATTTTGCGAATAGAATCTTTATTTTAACAAATCAAATTTATGCGAAAATGATATGATTGCGAACATAGACCAAACAAGACTTGAGAAAATCTGCCAAAAATTCGGGATTACCGAATTATCACTATTTGGCAGCGCGATCCGTGATGACTTTTCCGAAGCGAGTGATATAGATATTCTTGTTAACTTCGAAAAGGAGAGTGTTCCCACACTGTTTCGGTTTGAAGAGTTGCGTCTTGAACTTCAGGAGTTATTCGGAAGAGATATTGATCTGCTGACGAAAAGGTCGATCGAGAAAAGCCGCAACAGATACAGAAGACAAAAAATATTGGGAAACCACCGTGTCATTTATGCAGCGTGATAACGCGTATATCGAAGATATTCTCAGTTCTGCTGAAAGAATTGTCTTTAAACTTGACGGTCTGAACTTGGAGGAATTCGATGTTGACTTTGACCTTCAGGACATAGTCATCAGAAGGCTGACCATCATTGGTGAAGCCTCGAACAGGTTGTCAAAAGAATTTAAATCACGGTATACGGAACTTCCATATATCCAAATGAAAGGCATGCGTAATTTCATCATTCATGAATATGATGAGATCGACACCGAGATCATCTGGAAAACATGCACTGAGGAGCTCCCAAAATTAATTGCTTTAATTAAGTCAATTAATTTGTAACCCCTCCCACTCTCAACCGAACAATAACCTAACAATAAACACCGCAGCAAGAAGTCCCGTTACATCGGCGATGAGGCCGGCGGGGAGTGCATGGCGTGTCCTCTTCACATTTACTGAACCGAAATAGACGGCGAGGACATAAAATGTTGTCTCGGTACTGCCGAAGAAGGTGGAGACCATAAGCCCGAGGCGTGGCAAAACAGGCCCATGCAAAAAGTCTATGTATTCTTTTTCTTCGACGCAATCCACTACAAGGTAAGGGAAGACGGTAAAGTCCTCACAAA
>RHKR01000196.1 GCA_008363265.1 Chlorobiota bacterium | reverse complement strand
GATCCATGAATAAAGTAACTACTTTCTTCCTGTCGCTTTTTCTCATCGTTGCCTTCGTCTCCACCGAGGCCACAAATATCCAGAATCCCAAAAAGGTTTCGAAGGATCAGGTCGTAAGAGGCACTGAAGATGGTACCTGGATAATCCAGAATACCGGATTCGCTACCGCTTCAAGAGGTATCAATTATATCTCTGTTGTGAATAACAACGTTGTTTGGGCTGCTGCCTACAATGGTACTTCAACCACCACCTATATCACAGAGTACACCAAGACCACAAACGGCGGTACTAACTGGACTCCCGGTGTTCCAACCGGATACACAAGTGGCTGGGGTTCATCGATGATCTTCGGTACAAGCGCAACCACGGCTTACATGCCTGTGTTCAATGCAACCGCTGGTGGCGGAAGAATCCTTAAGACGACCGATGGCGGTACCACATGGGTTCACCAGACAACCGCAACATTCGCGGCTCCTGCCGGCTTCCCTAACGTCCTTCATTTCTTCAATGAGAACGAAGGATTTACCATGGGCGATCCCAATGGTGGATATTTTGAGATTTATACAACTGCCAACGGCGGTGACACCTGGACACGCGTTGCCCAGGCAAATCTTCCTGCTCCTGTTGCAGCTGATGAGTACGGCGTGGTTGGTTACTACAGCGCGGTCGGAAACTCTGCATGGTTCACCACCAACAAAGGCAGAATTATCAAAACAACAGATAAGGGTGCCACATGGTCAGCCCTTACTACACCTATTGCAGTAGGCAACCAGTTCAAGATCGAAATGCGAGACCAGAACAACGGCATCATCCTTGATGTTATTGCAGCAACCCCTCTTTATTACAGAACCACAGATGGTGGAGCAACATGGTCACCAATTGTTGCTTCCGGTAATTTCTATGATGCAGACTACTGCTACGTACCCGGAACCCTGAATGCTTGGGTTTCCACCGGTTCAACCACGGGTTTTACAGGTTGTTCATATTCGATCAACGATGGTACCACCTGGACTGACTATACATCACAGGTTGGCCTCCAGCACCTCGCTGTCGCCTTCTTCGATAACACCACAGGCTGGGCCGGTGCTTTCAATACCAGTGCAACTGTTGGCGGTATCTACAAATTCAACGGTCAGGTTGCACCTCCGGTTCCTGTCGAACTAACATCATTCACAGCCAGCGCTTCACAGAGCGGTGTAAATCTCGTTTGGGAGACCGCGACAGAGATAAACAACTATGGCTTCGAAGTTGAAAGAAGTTTCGATAACGGTACTTTCACAACAGTTGCTTTCATCAATGGTAAAGGTACAACAACTGAACGTCAGGTATACAGCTTCACGGATCAGATCAGCCTGACGGGTAAAACATATTACAGACTCCGTCAGATCGATAACGACGGAAGATTTGAATATTCCGATATCGTTGAAGTTGACAATTCGATCCCTGAATCATTCTCGATGAGCCAGAACTTCCCGAACCCGTTCAATCCTTCAACAAGAATCCAGTTCTCGATCCCACAGGAGAGCCAGGTTGAACTGAGCATTTTTGATGCTTCAGGTAAACTCGTTGACAATCTTGTATCAGAGGTTAAAGGAGCTGGCTATCATGAAGTTATCTGGAACGCGTCATCGCACGCTTCAGGTGTTTACTTCGCTCAGATCAAAGCCGGTAAGTTCGTTAAAAATATCAAGATGACACTTCTTAAGTGATCACCTGAATTATTCAAAAAAAAGGCTTGTCGATCACCGGCAAGCCTTTTTTGTTTATAAGATGTACTCGATCGGATCTGGTACTCCGGCTTGCTCAAAGCCATGTTTTCTTAGGAGGCAGCTATCGCACTCACCACACGACTTTCCGTCAGGTGCCGGATCATAGCATGAGTGGGTAATTGAGTAGTCGACCCCGAGACGCAGGCCAAGTTCAATTATTCCCTTCTTGCTGAGGTCCTGAAGAGGCGCGTGGATCTTGAGGTGCGTTGTTCCTTCAACACCAACCTTGGTGGCAAGATTTGCCATCCTCTCAAACGCGGAGATATATTCCGGTCTGCAGTCAGGGTAACCGCTATAGTCGATGGCGTTGACCCCGATAAAAATATCATCTGCTTTCAGCACTTCCGCTAACGCCAACGCGTACGAAAGGAATATCGTGTTTCTCGCCGGAACGTAAGTTACCGGAATATCCTTACTCATTTCACTCTCTTCACGGTGCTTCGGCACATCGATGTTTGCCGTCAGTGCGGATCCACCGATAACTTTGAGATCAATATCGATAACGAGGTGATCTTTTGCTCCGAAATATTCAGCAACCCTTTTTGCAGAGATCAACTCCTGTTTGTGCCTCTGTCCGTAATTAAAGCTCAGACAGTAGATTTCATATCCTTCATTCTTTGCAACTGCAGCGACGGTCGTTGAATCCAATCCCCCGCTGGTTAGCACCACAGCCCTTTTGGCCATCTTTCACTCTTTTTTTAATTCTTTTGAAATGGTTAAGTTTATTTTTTTAATATTCAAATCTAAGTAACGCGGCTCAAATGTCAAATCAAACGGCTGAAAAGCAGTTTCGCTTCAAGATCCTTATCGTCGACGATGTCCCAAAAAATATCCAGGTACTCGGGAGTCTTCTGTTCCATGAGAACCTTGATGTCTCGTTTGCCTCCAGCGGTCAGGATGCGATTGACATACTCAGAGAGAACCCCGTCGACCTCATCCTCCTCGATGTGATGATGCCCGGTATGGATGGGTTTGAAACCTGCCAAAAATTGAAATCCGATCCTAAAACCGCACAGACACCTGTAATCTTCATGACTGCATTGAACGAGGTGCATGACAAGGTCAGAGGATTTCAGGCCGGCGCGGTCGATTTCATCAGCAAGCCTTTCGAAAGTGAGGAAGTGCTGGCGAGAGTGAAGAGCCAACTCAAGATCAGGGCACTTCAGGCTGAACTCGAAGAAAAGATCACTGAACTGGAAAAAAGGAACCGCTTCATCACCGGTGTATTCGGAACATACCTTTCTGATGAGATAGTGGAGAGTATTCTTGAGGATCCCGCTAAGATCAAGCCAGGTGGTGAGCTACGAACAGTTTCGATACTGATGGCAGACCTTCGCGGTTTCTCCTCCTCAGCCGAGACCCTCTCCCCTGCCGGTACCCTGCAATTGCTCAATCTCTTCATTGGAAGAATGACAGATATTATTCTTTCATTCGAGGGAACAATTGATGAAGTGCTGGGTGACGCACTCCTCGTAATATTCGGTGCCCCGCTTGAGAGATCAGATCATGCTGACAGGGCCGTGGCCTGCGCCCTGACTATGCAAAATGAAGTGAGACTCTTGAACCGCGAACTGAAAGAACGCGGATTACCCGAGGTACAGATGGGTATCGGGATAAACTCGGGAGAAGTGATTGTCGGAAACATCGGTTCTCCAAAACGACTGAAATACGGTGTGGTCGGCAGAAACGTGAACCTGACTGCAAGAATAGAGAGCTTCACTGTCGGATTTCAAACCCTCGTTTCAGAGCAGACCGTGAACCTCGTTTCGGGTGAGATAACTGTACGCGATGTATACAAGGTTAACCCTAAAGGTGTGATCAAGCCTGTGCATTTGTTCGACATTGCATCAATATCCGGGACTTTCAATGCTGCGCTTGAGACCGGACAGAGTGAAACCCGTACTGTAACTTCGGGTATTAGTGCGACATTTGAGGTTATGGAGGAGTCAGAATCCGAGAGGACGATCTGCAGCGGCGAACTCAGGAATGTCTCCATTACGGGAGGGGTTCTCGGCTGTAATCGCGGACTAAGCCCTTTTTCCAATCTGAAAATGAGCCTTTACGCACATGAGCAGGAAGAAGTACTTGAAACCGTTTACGCCAAAGTGATTACAAAAGAGCCTGATGGTGAATACCGCATAGTTTTTACTTCGCATTTTATCCAACTCGAAAATTTTATCAGTAAATTCACCACAACTCGTGAGGAGCTGAACTGATGGACGGATTATCCCAGTTCTGCAGACAAAAGCCTTCTTCCCGGTTGAGAACACCCGGATGGTGAATAGATGAAACAATTCAAAACTATCTCAAGCAGGATCATCACATCAGGATTCAGTATCAGAATGAAGCTCTCGTTAATGATCACGATGCTTTTCGTTCTGCTCACTTCCATTCTATTTATAATAATGGTAACCACTGCTAAAAAGAGAACAACGGCTGAAGTAAGAAATGGTGTTGCCTCTTTCACAAAGATGACGGCTCATGGGGTCAGTGCCCCCCTCAATCTCCGGCTCTTCGATCAGATCGATCCTGTACTCGAACTCGCGTCACAGAACAAGGATGTGATATATCTGGTGGTTACTGATCGATCAGGCCTGGCAGTTGCCAGTGTAAATAAAGATGAAGCATTAAAAGTGGATCTGGTTCATCTTCATGACACAACGAACAGTGTTTTAACGGACTCGGTCTACTACCTTAAAACTTCCATTGAATTTGAGAACAGGAAAATAGGTGATCTTTACATCGCGTATTCACTCCGGTTGGCGAACGAGCAGTTGGCCAATGTTCAGTTATACGGGATAATTGTCTCTTTTGTTGTGATCCTCATCGGTTTTCTCAGTTCCCTCTTTATAGGGAAAGTGATCTCAGAGCCGATCGTTAAGCTGGTCGAGGCTTTCGGTAAAGTCTCTGCGGGTGATCTCAAAGTGCGTTCCGGAGTCACTTCCGGCGACGAGACAGGGAAACTGAGTGAGTCGTTCAACGAGATGGTGGAATCACTCGAGTTCGCGGTAAATGAGCTCGCCACTTCCAATGCTCTTATAAAGGAATCGGAAGAACTCTACCGGGAACTCGTGGCAAAGCTCCCCGACTTCGTCATCCTGCACAGGAATCAGAAAATATTTCTTGTGAATGACGCAATACACGATGTTCTGGGTTACGAGACAAGCGAAGTGGTTGGCCGTAACATCTTCGAGTTCGTCTCCAGTGAGTTTCATTCAGTGGTCGAGGAGAACACCCGTAAGCGCCTGAGCGGTGAAGAGATAGCGCCTTACGAGATCGAGATGATCACGAAATGCGGAGACAGGATCGTCGGAGAGATCCGCGGTTCCCAGATATTTTATCAAAGAGAGCTTGCGGTGCTCAACGTGATCGTGAACGTAACTGCCAGAAAAAAATACGAGCAGCGGCTGCGCGATATCAACACCCTCCTTGAGCAGAAAATTGAAGAACGGACAACAGAGCTCTCCGATGCAGTGAAGAAACTTCAGCGTGAGATCGATGAGAGAATAAAAACTGAAAAAAAACTGATTGAATCTGAAGAACGTGCCCTCGAAGCATCCCGGCTTAAATCAGAGTTTCTGGCCAATATGAGCCATGAGATCCGCACACCTCTCAACGCGATCCTCGGCTTCACCAACCTGTTGGCCCTCAACGTTGATGACCCAAAACTGACGCTGTATGTTGAGTCGATAAAAGGAGGCGGGAAAAACCTGTTGACACTGATCAACGAT
>RHKR01000195.1 GCA_008363265.1 Chlorobiota bacterium | reverse complement strand
CGGTTGATCTCAGGAATATGCCGCCATCAGCTGCTATCAGGATCACCCCGTTATCAAGACTGATGATCGAGTTCAGATCAGGCGCGTTCACAGGGATACTTGACAAGTACCATGTGGCCCCACCATCCAAGGTTCGTGAAGCGAGTCCATTTGTGCCGCACAAATATCCTTCGGTCTCAGAGAGGAACAGAATTGATCTGACCACCGACCCGGCGAGTCCGGAGGTGGTTCGGTTCCAGCTGTTGCCATTATCCGTTGAGACTATCACATCTCCCGTTGTTGAAGAGATCAGCAGGGTGCCGTTATAAGGATTCGCTGAGCAATACTTCAGATCGTCACTGAACTGGAAGGGCACCACTTCCCAGGTCTCGCCCTGAATCGTTGAACGGGCCACAAACCCACTGTCGCCGGCAGCCCAGATCGTGCCGTCAGGTGTTTCGGTGATCGAGTTTACCGTCGCGTAGCGGGGCAGCGTGACCTCTCTGAAGGTGTAGACATTCCGCATCAGGAAAAATTTGGTCCAGGGGGTGTAGTCACCCCAACCGGATTGATTCCTGGCTCTTACCCGCCAGAAGTACGTTTTTTCCTCGTCAAGTCCCGTCACCTGGAAGGAAGTGGCGGTTATACCGGCCTGTGAAACGATCACAGAAGTGGAGTCATCGCGGGCGAGTTCGATTTGATATTCCTCATTCGGGGTCAGAAGATAGGGCTCTATCCATGAAAGGGTTACATTCCTGCCCGAGACATTTGATGTGAAATTGGGCGTGAGCCCGCTACACGCGGAAGGGGGTTCCTGAGCACTTTTATACGAGATGAAAACGAGCAACCCGCCATCACCGACACCGATCGAGTAGCCTGAGTTGAAGTAGTCATACGCGTTCAATGCCATTGGGCCGCCTGCCATGAGATACTCGAGCCGCGGTCCGCTTAAATAATAAGGCATTAACGCGCCGTAATATGTATCAAGAATGAATCCGGCGGTTGAGTCGTGATCGACAAAACGGAAAAACCCACGGAAACGGGAATCGTAATATCTATTATTCTTAAGGTCCCTGACCTGCAGCGAGTTCTGACCGGAAAGGTAACATATACCGGAACCGGGGAGGATCGAAATATCACCGGTGTTGAAGTATCCCAGACTGAAGTGGGTCCAGTTCTTTCCACCATTGACAGTATAATATGAGGCTTTTGAATCGCCGATAAATCCTGACCTGCTGTCCCAGAACCTCACTTTGGTGATATTGTTCTGAGTGTAAGGGAAGTTTACGGGCGTCAGTGCCGGGAGCTGAGACAGGGTTGTGATGTAGACCCTGGTTGAAGTCGTAACAAAGAGTGTATCCAACGGTTTGTACTCTATCGCTGTAATCTGACCGGTTAAACTGGTGGTGACCATGCTCCATGAGAGACCTGCATCGGTCGACTTAAGAATGATCCCGCCCGTGCAGCCGGCAAATATGGTGGACTGATCCTTGGCTGCGATCGAAGTGATGGCAGGAAGCATCGAGCTGCCTGAGGTTTTTTCCCATGACCTGCCCTGGTCGGTCGATCTGAAGATCGCGCCATCGTAGCTTCCCACGATGGTAAGCCCGGGAGAAATAACCTTGACGGCTGAAAGTCTGTAATTCCCCGGTATCCTCGCCCGTTTAACGGAAAATTTCTTACCGGGATCACTTAACCTGATCATAGCCGGGGATTCATCACCGGAATAGTGTGCAACGAGTATATTCCCGTTGAATGACTCATAGATACCGGTCGAAGGCGCCTGCTGTGGATAGGTTGAATATGACCACACCCCTGATCCGGGTGTTGAAACCTTGATGCCATCGTTATTGCTCGCCACCCACACCTCGTTCTCAGACGGGAAGGCAAAGTTCACAACCCTCAGGTCAGGGGCAAGGGTCTCCCGGTAGATGATATTTCCGTTCAGACCGGTTTTGTACCAGGTGTTGCCTGTCGAACTGATGAAGATGTTCCCATTGATGATCTTCATGAAATCCGGGGTGTTGATCGAATCACTGAACGAACGCTCGTCCCATGACGCGCCTCGGTCACTTGAGAGAAGAAAAGAGCGGTTACTGCCATAACAAATGGTGAGACTGTCGTAGACATTGAGCTGTGTATTCGGGTTTGACTGGGGCGTCCCGCCAACCTGTGTCCAGCTGAAACCTCCGTTATCAGTGGTGTAGATCTTGCCGTCTGAAGTGGTGCCCAACCCCCTGAGCCTGTCGTAAAATACCATCGAAATGATGTCGCCGCCGATACCGGTCACGCTTCCGGCGTTTGTCCAGTTCTGTCCTCCATCAGAAGAGAAGATGAACCTTCTGTTGGTGGAGATATAGAAAAGGGAGTCTTTCGAGATCATTATAACGGCCGCGTCCCGCTCGAAAGAGAGCGATATGGTTCTTTTGTGCCAATTCGCGCCCCCGTCGGAGGTTATTCCAAACTCATTGGCACCTGTGTGGACCAATCCGAGCAGACTGTCCTTGAACAGCAGGGAAGATACCTGAACAAACGGGGTGGAAACCCAGTACTCGTTAAGGAACTCTTCTGTTTGTTCAATGCTGAAGCGCTGGGCATAAACGCTTGAGACCGGTAAACAAACCAGAAGGGCGAAGAACAGGAGTGGACTTAATGTAAAAAGTTTATGCTTTTGAATTTTCATTATTCACCTTTATTGATCACTTCAACAGGATCATCTTGCCTGTTAATGCCTTCCCACCTGCCGTGAGCCGGTATAGATACACGCCCGAATTGAGCGAAGAAGCATCGAAACTGTAACTGTTGCTGCCCTGCACTCCCTTAAGATCAGTCGCAAACACCATTGATCCGATAGGGGAGAACACCTCGAGCCTGCAGTCTGAATCACTTGGCAGGGTGAAGTGTATCACCGTCGAGCCGTTGAAGGGGTTCGGGTAGTTGCCAAGGGTGAACTCTACCGGCACTCCAAAATTTTCATTTTCAACGCCGGTGAATATCCCGGGGCGGTCACCTTTGAGAATTTCGCCACTGCTCGTTGTCACAACATATGACATGTCAGGCAGCAACCAGACTCCCGTGAGGTTAAGCGTGGTTCCGGTGTTTATGTAGCTCCAGGATGCTCCGTAGTCGATCGTGGCGATGATGGTGCCGTTGCTGCCTACCGCGAGCGACCTTCCGCTGTATGAATTCGATACCGCGTTCAGTGTAACTGCTGAGTTGTTGTAAGTAATGGAAAAACCTGCACCAAACGCGGATGTATAAACGATCCTCCCATCTCTGAAAGCGATGTAACCTTTTTGACCTATACCCGCTCCAACGACAACCCCCTCAAATGGGAGATAGACTCCCGTGAAGGTTTGCCCGTGGTCAGAACTGATGAGCAATTCCCTCGTAACCTCTTGAGTGATCCAGACCAATCCTGCCTCATTGGCAAAAAGATCGAGCACCCGCCATGAGTCAAAAACCTTCAGCTGAACCCATGAAGCCCCGCCGTTGGTGGTATGATAAAACCGTCCCTTGGGGTCTGAAGGAACCGGCATCGAATAATAGATTATGCAATAACCGTTCAGGCTGTCGAGAAACACGACATCCTTCATGAAACCAGACGGATTGGTGAACCTTTTCCATGTTTTCCCCGTGTCAGGGCTGTACCAGGAATAAATATCAGTAATGAAGAGCCGTCCTGAGTTCAGAGCCTGCAGGTTGCGAAGCTGCGTGGTGGATTTGGTCAAATTCCAGTTTACACCACCGTTGTAAGAGATAAAAACCTGCGAAGATAATGGATCGCTCACCAACGCGATCCTATCCCCGCTGAACCGGAGGTATCGAAGGTCTTTTCCATTTAACTGCGTGATCATCGATGTCCAGTTGCTGCCGTTTATCACCGCCCTTGAGATCGAGGGGCCCTGGCCAACGACATAGAATTTTTTATCATCGGTACGGAAGGCATGATAATATTTGGCCGTGGCCGGCTCGCTGCTTCCGAAGTAGTAAAAATCGAGTCTTTCAGGAATTATCCTTGCCATCGAGAGGGCACCCCGGTCGTCTGCGTAAACCACGCTGTCCCTGCCATAGGTCCAGGCAGCGATCACAGTATCGCCTTCCATGTAGAAATCCTGGAATTCATATTTCCAACTGATCCCTCCATTGTTGGAAGCCAACAATTGCCCTTCGCGCCCGAGAATGTAGATGCCTTCAAGCCCAAATAGCGCGATAACAGCGAAGTTACAGTCGGCTGAAGCGCCGGATACCCTGTTCCACGAGTTACCCGCGTCTGTGGTCTTGAGAACCACGCCGAAGTCACCGGCAGCCCAGCCCGTCTGTGGACCGGCAAATTTTATTGTGTTCAGACGATAAGGCAGCGGAGATGATGCGACCCATGATTGACCCCCATTGGTCGATTTAAGTATTTTCCCCCCGGCGCCGCAAGCGAACAGGAGGGTGCTGTTAACCGAAGTGATGTCAAACAGATCTGAAGTGATACCCGTTGAGACGGATGACCATGTAAGGCCACCATTGATCGACTTGATGATCTTGCCTCCCGATCCGCAGCCGTACACAACACCCGCGGCGGATGAGTGAAGTTTTTTCAGGCCGGAAGGGATGTTCGCGGAAATCAAGCTCCAGGAGAGGCCCGCGTCGGTGCTTCTGACAATTTTGCTCTTATCGGTTGAAAGGAGTATTGTCTCACCCTGCACCACAACAGAGGTGAACGCGGTGATATCCTCGAAGGGATTCATTGGGGTTAACTGCCCGTTCAGGAGGAAATTGAGGGAAACTAAAATCAAGATCAAGTAATTTTTCATCATAAACCTTTCACCTCAACAGTATCATTTTACCGGTGAGACTTTTATCATCGGTGACAAGGCGGTAGAGATAGATCCCGCTGGGGAGGCCCCCCGGATCAAACGGGATGAGGTGATCACCCCGGTCAAGTTCCCTGTCGAGAAGAACGGTGACCCTTTCACCGTTGGTGTTGAATATCTCGATCCTGGCCATCCCCGCTTTTCCCATGTGAACCGGTATAACCGTGGCACCGTTGAACGGGTTGGGATAGTTCTGGTCTAACCTGAACTCGCCGGGGGAATTTCCATTCTCACCGTCACCGGCGAAGCCGGAGACAACGGCGGTATCCCTTCCAACCAGCAATGAGGCACCCGAGCCTGCCACGATCAGGTTACCAGATGTCGTAAGAAACATCGTTTTTTTCTGCGATCCACCCTGCAGTTGCTGATAGTTCAGCATGTCGCACTGAATGTTTGATGTGTAGAGCCCTCCGGAAGCAGAGAGCATCCTGAACCTGTTGCCGGCAAACCCGGTTTGGCGAAGAGCCCCTTCGAAGTTAAGGCGCAGCTCCTGCCATGATTCACCCTGGTCACTGCTTGTGAGCGCGTATCCATACTCATTAAACAGATAGAAGAGGGAGTTGAACCTGAACAATGAGTGATAGTTATCAAATCCGAACACCTGATCAGGGTAGTAGTGTCTGCCGAAATCAGTGGAACGAAGCAGCACCCCGCCATT
>RHKR01000194.1 GCA_008363265.1 Chlorobiota bacterium | reverse complement strand
TGAGAACTACTCGATCAACCAGAACTACCCGAACCCCTTCAACCCAAGTACGAAGGTTTCGTTCTCACTCCCCGAGGAGAACGAGGTAGTTATCCGGGTGTTCAACACAATGGGAGAACTGGTGAAGGAGTTCAACCGCGGCATCCTCCCTCACGGTTATTTCGATCAGGACATCGAAATGGGAGACTCACCCTCGGGAATATACTTCTGTCAGGTTTTCTGCACGAATACGGTTTCAGGGAGAACGAAGGCGCTGATGACGAAGATGGTGCTGCTTAAGTAAGTGTGAGCTGTGAACTATGAACTGTGAAGTTTTAGTCAGAGGTATGAAGTCAGAAGTATGATTTCTCGCTACTTACTACTCATAACTCACTACTGAAAACGGGTTATGGACTTCAGAGTTCACACTTCAAACTGACTTCACTTCGCCGCGGCGAATCACAGTTCACAGTTCACACTTCTCATAACTCATCGCTAACTCTGCCGCGGCGGATCATCACTATTTCTTTATCTTTCCTGTTCGATTAAAAAATTTTTCCGGCAAAAGATTTGCGTTATCTTCCAATCATAATTCTGGCAATTGCACCAACTGTTTTCGGGCAGGATCTCCTTGAGAGGGGTAAAGACCTTTTCAGGCAGGCCGAGACGAGCGATACGGTTCAGGTGGAGCTTTATCAGGAGGCGGCGGCACTTCTGGAAGAGTATATAAAGACCGACTCCCTCAACTCCGAAGCCCACTACTTCCTTGGCTATGCTTACGACAGGATATCCCTACCGACGATGGACTATCTTCAGGTGCTCGATATGGGGTACCTGCGGAAGGCTGTTGATCACTTCCTGCGATCGATCAAATTGAGTCCAGAATATAAAGGGGAGTCGTGGCATCTAAGTGCTTATTCGAAGATAATTTCGATCTGGGGCACAGCCGCGCTTACGTATATTTTGAATGACAAACCCGATTCCGCCAGGATCTGCTTCCGCCAGCTTATGAAAAACGGCGTGATCTCCTCCACTTATTTTGACTATGGAGAGAACCTCCTTCGCTCGGTTCCCCAGAACGCGATCGTGATCTCAGATGACGAACTTGAGACCTTCCTTGTGTATTATCTCCAGCTAATGGACGGAATGAGAAAGGACGTAACGCTCGTGCACGCGGGTTTTCTGAACTCTCCCGCGTACGTGAGGCTGGTGAGATCGAAATACATTATGGGGCAGTACAACATCGGCATGGAAATGGATGATGAAGATGCTGCGAAACTCCGACCGGAGGTTATGAAACCGAAAAAACGTGTGCTCGAGATACCAATAACAGTTCTCGACAAGTACAATGTTGATTCACGCGAGCGGTTCCCGAAACTTGAGTACACTTTCCCGCCCAAGCCGGAAGAACGGACCGATACCGCCTCATTTGTGGTTAACCCGTCGGAGCAGGTGATCCTTGATATTATCCATAAAACGAAGTGGCTGCGCGATATAACATTCACATTAACATATCAGGGGAGAGTGCGGAGTGTTTTTTCTCCCTATCTCCGCTCGGAAGGGCTTGCTTACCGGCTCTTGCCTTACAACACCGCCCACCTTGGCCAGAGCATAAACACCGAACTTATCGAAGTGCTGCTCAGTCCACCGGCCGACTACTTCGATGAGACAGCGAATTTCGGAATGCCTTACGATTTCAGTTCGATCAACACTGATGAAGTGGTGCTCGACCGCTCGCTTTACACGCTGATCGACAATTACTCCAGCCTCTACTTCGATCTTGCTGATTCATACCTGCTGATGGACAACAAACAGCAGGCAAAAAGGGTTATGATCTACTTCGATATGAACCTGAAACCGGGTGAACTTATCAGAAATTACGCTACCGTTTACAGGGCCGCGCTTCTTTATGAAAGAACGGGGGAATTGCACGATTTTAACCGTCTTGGTGTTATAGCAGAAAAGCTCGCGCTCAGTCAGGTGAAGGCTGAACCCTTCTCTTATAATGATGCAGCGAACCCGTATGACATGCTGCTCGACTATTATATTAAGACGGCGCAGATGGATAAATTGGTGAAAATGCTTCAGGACCTCGTGGCACTTTACCCCGACAACGCCGACCTGAAGGAGAAACTGGCCGCGGTGCAGCCCAAATAGACACCCGGCGGTTACCGGATACAGATCACGGAGAATTAAATTGGTAGTAGTATTTGAAAAAAGTGCCGGTCAGGATGAGATCGACCGGATAATTGAACGGATCATCGAGATGGGTTACTCCGTGCAGAAAACGGAGGGAACCGGACGGAGGATAATCGGCATCGGCGGTGTAAAACCGGAAAGCGACATTAAAGAGATCAGCATGCTTGAAGGTGTCGCCAAAGTGCTTGGTGTTTCAGAACCGTACGTCTTCGCGGGAAGGGAGTTCAAATCCGAAAACACCGTAATTCACGTTAGTGATGTGGCGATCGGCGGAGAAGAAGTTACCGTTTTCGCGGGTCCGTGCGCGGTTGAAGATGAAGAACAGATCCATACCGTTGCCTCATTCGTCGCAAAGGCCGGCGCGAAAATACTCAGGGGCGGCGCATATAAGCCAAGAACCTCGCCTTACTCATTTCAGGGATTGGGTGAAGAGGGCCTAAAGTTCATCCGTGATGCAGCCGACGCGAACGGACTTAAAGTTGCCACCGAGATCCTTGACCTCACACTAATCGATATGATCGGGAAGTACACCGACATCTTTCAGGTCGGTGCCCGGAACATGTATAATTATCCCCTGCTGAAAGCACTCGGAAAGCTCGACAAGCCCGTCCTCCTGAAGAGAGGCTTTTCGGCCACCATAGATGAACTGCTAATGTCAGCCGAGTACATCCTGGCCGGAGGTAACAGCAACGTGATCCTCTGTGAACGCGGAATAAGAACTTTCGAACAATCCACCCGGAACACTTTTGATGTCTCCGCCATCCCCGTGATCAAGCAAAAGAGTCACCTCCCCGTTATAGCCGATCCTTCACACGCCACCGGTTTCCGCGACATGGTAACCCCCGTTGCCCGTGCCGCCATCGCCGCCGGTGCCGACGGCCTCATCATCGAAGTACACCACGATCCGAACAAAGCCCTTTCGGATGGGCCTCAAGCCCTTTTACCCGAACAGTTTACAAAATTAATGCGAGAAATAAGCCTTATTTCTGCAGCGATAGGACGCTAGAAGCGACATTTTCGCCGTCTATGGCCGCAGAAACTATCCCACCGGCATAACCGGCACCTTCGCCGCAGGGGTAGAGGTTTTTGATCTGAGGGTGGGTGAGGGTTTCACGGTCGCGGGGAATCCGGACGGGTGATGAAGTTCGGGATTCGGTGGCGAGCATTTGGGCTTCTTCGGAGATGTAGCCGCGGAGCTTGCCGTCGAAGACTTTAAGGGCTTCTCTCAGGCGGGTTGATATCTCTTTGGGGAGGATGGTATTCAGGTCCAGTGATACTGTACCCGGTATGTAGCTGGTTTTGGGGAGAGAGTTTGAAGTTTTGTTTTTAAGAAAATCGGTTACCTTCTGCGCGGGAGCGGTTTGCGTTTCACCGCCGGCGTGCCATACCGCCACCTCGACCATCTTTTGATACTCAAGAGCAGCGAGGGGGCCTGCTTTAATGAATTGCTGCCAGTCGGCAGGAGTGACTTCAACCACAAAACCGGAGTTCGCGAACGGGGAATCGCGCCGCGAAACCGACATTCCGTTCAACACAAGTTCTCCCGGCGCGCTTGAGGCCGGAACTATGATCCCGCCCGGACACATACAGAATGAATAAACACCCCTTCCACCCGACTGGCATGTGAGCGTGTAGCTCGCCGCGGGGAGGTGCTCAGACCTTATCTTGCTGTGGTATCTCGACTCATCGATCAACTGCTGAGGATGCTCGATCCTGACGCCAAGGGCGAATGGTTTTGCCTCGATCAGAATATTCTCGTTGTGCAGGAGGTAAAAAATGTCACGGGCCGAGTGGCCTGTGGCGAGAATGACCGCGTCGCCGGAATATTCAGTATTATCGTTAACCCGCACTCCTCTCAGCATGTCGCCTTCACGAATAACGCCTGTAACCCTTGAGTCGAAATGTATCTCACCGCCGTGATCGATGATCGTTTGGCGGATCGAGGCGATTAGTGGGGGAAGTTTGTTCGATCCGATGTGGGGGTGGGCATCGACGAGGATATCGGGGTCGGCACCGTGCATCACGAGGGTGTTCAGGATCTTGAGGACATTGCCTCTTTTGTCGGAGCGGGTGTACAGTTTGCCGTCGCTGTAGGTGCCCGCGCCGCCTTCGCCGAAGCAGTAGTTGGAGTCGGGATTCACCTGATGGAACTGCATTATCGCCCGGAGGTCGCGTCTTCTGGCGCGGACATCCTTCCCTCTTTCGAGGATAACCGGTTTGATGCCGTCTTCGAGGAGACGGAGCGCGGCAAAGAGACCTGCTGGTCCTGCACCGACGATGATAACCCTTTTGTCACCCTTTACTTCACGGTAAACAGGAGGAGTGAGGGGTGAAGTGACAGGTTCATTAATGAAAACGAGTGCTTTAAATCTGTAGACGGGGTTCCTGCTCCGGGCGTCGATGGAGCGTTTTGAGATGTAGTAGCCGGTAATATTAGCGGGTTTCTCACCCGAGGCTTTTATAATCAGGGCGCGGATTTTATCGTTGTTCCTGTGGTCTCCAGGTCTGACTGCGATTTCAACTTCTTTGATCAATTGATATCAGAGTGAGGGCTTTTTTAGTGAAATAGTCGCGATCGTACCCACGCCAATCTGGCTTTGGAAGAAAATCTTACCTTCCATTTTGTTAACCATCTCTTTGCAGAGGAGGAGGCCCATACCTGATCCCGTTTCGTTGGAAGTGCCGCGGGTCGAACGTGATTTCGTGATCTTGAAAATGTCTTTCAATTTTTCCGGTTCGATGCCGCGTCCATAATCGGCAATCACAATATTGATACTGCTCCCCTCAAAAACTGCGATATCGATAGAACTGCCGGGTTCACTGAATTTGATAGAATTGGAGATCAGGTTCCTTAAAGTTGTGAGCAGCATCTCAGGGTCTGCGAGAGCCTCGGTTCTCCTGGTATCCGGGAAGTTTATAAGGATATTCTTGGCGTCACTCACGATAGACAATTGTGAAATGGCCAGAACGATGGTTTCGGTTACATTCACCGATCCCAAGTTGACTTTAAGCATCCCCTGCGAAAGCCGCGACCAAGAGAGGATCGACTCAAGGAGTTCGAAAAGCTGCACCGCGGTTTCACGGCCTGATCGTATGAAGTGTCGGCGTTCTTCATCTGTCATCCTGTCGTAGTCAAGGTCGAGCAATTCAAATGAGCTCAATAGGGGGTGGAACGGTCCGCGTAGATCATGGGCGAGGATCGAGATGAATTTGTTTTTAAGATCGTTCAGTTCCTGTAATTCTTTGGTGGCCTGCTCGAGGCGGGTGATGGTTTCTTTTCTTTCGGTGATATCATATGCAAAGATCGCCGATCTGCTCACAACACCTTGATCATCGA
>RHKR01000193.1 GCA_008363265.1 Chlorobiota bacterium | reverse complement strand
GATACCACGGCTATAAACCCGAGTGGGATCGAAGATGAACCACTTCCGGCGGGCTATGAAATCGATGTAAGAACATATCCCAATCCTTTCAATCCGGAAGTGAAAATTGAGTTTCAACTCTCAGAGCCGGGTGAGGTCACCCTCGCTGTTTTCTCTGCTCTGGGTGAGGAGATCGTTACGAAGTATCTGTACCACCGCGAAAGTGGCAAGCATGAAACCACACTCAACTTCTCCGGGTTGAATGTTCCGAGCGGAATATATTTGCTCCGCCTCAAGCTAAAAACGGAGGATAACGGGGTGAAAACATCCACAACCAAACTGGCATTTATGAAATAAAACCTGTGGAGCCGGAGACGGATGGCAAAATAGTGAATGTTTATCAATTGGTGCCCTGAAAACCGGGGGAAAAGAGAACTCTTGATTATTAATGATATTAACCGTATTTTTGCAGACTGTTTATTAATTAAAAAGGTGAACGATGGGCAAAGGCGACCCAAAAACTAAAAGAGGCAAGATCTTCAAAGGTTCGAACGGCAAGTTCAGACCCACAGAGAAACAAGTGAACAGAGCTAAAAAAGATGCTCCGGCAGCAACAGGCGAAGCTTCGGCGAAATAACTGCTTTTTCGATCTTTTTGCAGTACATAATGGTTTCGGCTTATTCTGTACTGCTTTTCTGTTTTAAATAAAGGAATCCCCCACCCTGAACGGCAAGAACTGCGTAATTATCACGTTCTACAAATACACGCGAATCGAAGACCCGGAGGAGTTCCAGCCTGTGCTGCTGAACTTCTGCCTGCAGGAAGAGATTCGCGGAAAGATCTACCTCGCCAACGAGGGGATCAACGGCTCCGTTTCAGGCGACCGGCAGAAAGTCGAACTGTTCAAAAAATATCTGCAGTCGTTCCCCTTCATTGGTGAGGTGATCTTCAAGGAAGACCCCATCTCAGAGGCCTGCCATACAAAAATGTTTGTGCGGGTTAGGAAAGAACTCGTTAACTCGGGTGCCCGGGAGATCGACCTCAGCCTCGGCGGCAAAAGACTCACCCCGGAAGGGCTCCTGAAAATGTATGAGGAAGGGAAAGAGTTCGTGATAATCGATACCCGCAACTGGTACGAAAGCAGGATCGGCAGATTCAAGAACGCGATCACACCACACCTCGAGAATTTCCGCGACTGGCCCGGGTATGTGGATGAAATTGCTGATCTGAAAGATAAAACGGTGGTCACCTACTGCACGGGGGGCATCCGCTGCGAGAAAGCCTCGGCAGTGATGGTGGAGAAAGGCTTCAGGGATGTTTACCAGCTCGACGGCGGGATCGTAACCTACCTTCACAAATTCCCTGACACCTACTGGGAAGGCGGCATGTTCGTTTTCGACGACCGGAAAGTGGTGGAAGTGAACACCAAAGAAGAGCTGAAGCACATCGCCCACTGCGAACACTGCGGTAAACCTACCTCGAAGTACATCAACTGCCACAACCTTTCGTGCGACAGGATATTCGTCTGCTGCGAAGATTGCCGCAAGACGTGGGACTACTCATGCAGCGCGGAATGCAAGGCTTCGACCGACAGAAGGGACCGCTACTACGATTAGGCCCCTGCACATCCTCATCCTCCTTTTCTGCGCCTCTTTCACACTGAACGCGCAGGACACACTGAAGAACTTCCACCCCAACGGAAATGTATCGGAGATATACATCCTGAAAAACAAGGTGAGGGACGGGATCGCCAGGATCTACAGCCCCGAAGGACTCCTCCTGAAAGAAATACCCTATCTCTCCGGAAGGGTCGAGGGAGTGGTGAAAACCTATCACCCTAACGGCATGGTGGCTGAGTCGTATCAGATAGTGGAAGGAAGAAGAAACGGCAGCTATGAAAGCTATGACACCCTTGGCGCGCCCCTGACCACACTCAATTTCTATAATGGCCTGATCATGAAGATCGAGCCCCCAAAGATCCCGGATCTGACGCCCGACTCAGCCGGTGAACAAAAATTCGACCTCGCTTCAGTGAAACTCACGGATCAGGAAGTGGCACTTCTGGCGAAATACCGACCCGTGATCCCCCCGGGTGACCCGGCCGTTTACAGTTTCCACGACGAACCCGCCACCTTCCTGCGCGGCGAGGAGGAATTCTACTCACGCCTCTTCTACCCAAGCCGCGCGATCGAAGACGAACTGGAAGGCACCGTTATTGTAAGGGCACTGATAAACACAGATGGAAGAGTTGACTCACTCGAAGTGGTGCAGAAGCTCGGCATGGGCTGCGACGAGTCGGCCGCGATCACAGTGCAGTACACCGACTTCATCCCCGCGAAGATAAAAGGGAGAACCGTAAAAGCATGGGTCGATGTCCCCGTACACTTCAAACTCCCCAAAACATCCAACTGACAGTTTAAAACCGGAACCTTAGCGCTTCCAGACCCGCCTTTATCAAAGGTGCGCTGATATCCCCTTTGATCGTGTAATTGTTGAACTCACGTCTCAACGGGTAATACTTCCTCAGCTCATCAAATCTTGCGCCCCTCTCCGGATCGTTCAGGTACGATGCCTCCCGCATCAGTTCAGTATCATTCCCGGGTTCATAAACAGATGTAAAGATCCTTTCCAGGGTTTTCTCAAATCCCCCCTCATCACGGAAAGTGACCGTGCCCTCCTCAACAGGCGGGAAGTGCGGCCGCCACTTCTTTTCCATCCCAAGGAAGTCGCAGAGGGCATCATAAACCATGGTGGTACCGTTTATCTTCCCCTCGAGCGAGTACCCCGCCACGTGGGGTGACGCGATAAACGATCGCTCAAGCATCTCCGGCATGAACCGTGGTTCTCCCTCCCACACATCCATTATCGCGGTTATCCCCTTCTCATCGATAGCGCGGATGAAAGCCTTGTTATCGATAACTTCGCCCCGGGAGGCGTTTATAACGATCGCGCCCGGCTTAAGCAATTTCATCTTTTCGGCGTTCAGAAGGTGGAATGTGTTGTCAGCCCCGCCCCTGTTAAGCGGTGTGTGGAAGGTAACCACATCGCACCCCAGCACCTCATCCAACGGGCTGAAACCCGCTGAACCCTCCGCTCTTTCGCGGGGGGGATCGCTGAGGACCACTTCAAATCCGAATGCCTTGCCGATCCTCTCCACACGGCTGCCTATGTTGCCGCAACCCACGATCCCGATCGTCTTCCCCGCGAGGCTTATCCCTTTCACCACGGCGGCGCGAAACATAGTGGTGAAGACGTATTCGGCGACCGCGTCGGAGTTGCACCCCTTCGCCGATGTGAAGCCGGTACCAATCTCTTCGAGCCAGGCCTGGTCGATATGGTCAGTACCGATGGTTGCAGTACCCACGAACTTCACCCGGGTACCCTCGAGCAGTTCCCTGTTCACGTGCGTGATAGATCTAACCACGAGCGCGTCGGCATCGAGCAGCACTTCCCGCGTGATCTGCCTTCCGTGATAAAGAAAAGTTTCACCGAGCGTGCCGAACGCCTCCCGGGCATTTTCTATGTTTTCGTCTAATATTATCTTCATTTATATCGACTGGTTGTAATTTGGAGGCGAAATTTAACTAAAAGTGCATCCCCTGAAAAATAATTCCTCCAATCTGTTTGTTTTCATCACATTTCAGGTTAATTTTCAATAATGGTTTTAAATTCTTCAACAGAGTAGCAAAATGAATTTCGACATGATGAAACACAGCGGGATAAAAGTATTCCGCATCCACAATCCCCGGGCAACTTCGACCATTGCTCCGGAATTCAGAACGCTTTTGATCGACGAAATAAACCTCCACCCCAACGAGACCATCGCGATCGATTTCTCGAAGGTTGATTATATCGACTCTTCATTCATCGGCTCGCTCGTGGCGGCGTATAAAGAGGCAATGCCCAAAAACGTGAAAATAAAACTCTTCGGAACTCAGGAGAGGGTTGAGTCAACCTTTGAGTCGACGAAACTCTACACCCTTTTCGAGATATACAAGAACTTTACACAGCTTAAAAGCAAACTGGAAGAATGACCGCGGGAAAAAGCTCCCTGAAATTCCCGGCAGAAGCCGGTAAGCAAATGCATTTCACCGATGCCGCGATGAAGGTTATCGAGTCGCTGATCCCTTCGCGGTTCCCTCTCTTCCCCCCCAAATTCACGGGCGAGTGCAGGCTTCTGCTTCACGAGCTCTTCACCAATGCGGTGAACCACTCCGGAAGCAATGAGGTCGGTTTCACTTTCACCGTCGTGCAGGATGGGATGCTGATCGAAATGATCACCGAAGGGCCCGGATTCAGGATCAAACCGGTGAACTCCGACTCCACTCCCGGGGTGATGATCTTTGAACCTCCTTATGAAGGGCTGACCGGTGAGACGTTCATCCTTCACCTCGATGCCGATTTTGAGGTTGTTTGCCGGGTCGATGGTCCCTTTGAGCTCTCCCTCTTCAACCGTGAAAGAAAATCCACCGGAGCCGATCAGAAGAACATGATCCCAGAGCACTTCGGGCTCTTCATAATAACCCGGCTCGGTTCCGGAGTATGCTACCGGAAAGATACCGGCGGCACTAATATCTTCACTCTAACCCTCCCCTTTCCGAAATCCTGATCCTGTAGAGTATGAAAGTTTTTGCCACATTCCACCTGCCCGGTGATCTGAAACAAAAATTCGCCCGGTATGGAATAGAGTACACTGAAAACAACACCGGGCGCCCCCTGTCACGCGATGAAATAGTGCAGAACGCGCGGGATTGCGCGGGGCTTATCCCACTCCTCTCCGACCGTATCGACGGTGATCTGATACGCTCACTGACCAACCTCAGGATCATCGCGAACTACGCGGTGGGTTACAACAACATCGATTTGGCAGCCGCGAGGGAGTGTGGAATTGTTGTAACCAACACTCCGGGCATTCTTACTTCAGCCACCGCGGAGATCACTTTCACACTCATCCTTGCCGCCGCCAGAAATCTGGTGCCCGGTGAGAAAATGATGAGGGATAAAGCCTTCCCCGGATGGCAGCCTGAACTCCTCCTCGGCCACGGCCTCGAGGGGAAGACCCTCGGGATCGTAGGCGCCGGAAGGATCGCGAAAAGAGTGGCAGAGATCGCCCTGGCTTTCAGAATGAACTTGATCTACCACTCAAGAACCGTCAGGGATGATATGCCCGGCAGGTTCACAAACCTCCCTGATCTTATGGCCACGGCGGATGTTGTTTCACTGCACATCCCGCTCAACGAAGGGACACGCGATCTGATCAACGCTTCGATGCTCGATCTGATGAAGCCCACTGCAATTCTGATAAATACCGCCAGGGGTGAGGTTATCGACGAGAAGCACCTTATAGAAATGCTTCGCGCGAAAAGAATTCATGCCGCCGGTTTCGACGTCTACAACAATGAACCTGACTTTGATCCGGAGCTCACGACTCTGGATAATGCGGTACTCCTCCCCCACCTGGGAAGCGCGACATTTGAAACAAGGGCTGCCATGGCCCACCTCGCTGCCGCGAACGTTATCGCTGTTTTGAGCGGAAACC
>RHKR01000192.1 GCA_008363265.1 Chlorobiota bacterium | reverse complement strand
GCCTCTTTGAGAGTGACCCCGGTTGAAGTATTAACGCTCATGGTCAATTCGCGGGCGACAACGGTGCTGAGGTTGCGAGTGTTGAAGGGAACAGCTACAACCCCATTGCTGTTAGACTCGGTGTTACGAGGGAAGTTATGGTGATCTGGAAAGGTACCGACAGAAGCCAGTCGGAAAGCGGTCTCTTTGCCCAGATACTCGATGAACGGGGGGGTAAAAAACTTGGCGATGGGGGAATGGCAGTAATTCCTGTTTCGCAGCAAAGCATTACAGATTATAATCTTACATCGATCGGAAACGCTGCTTATATCGCCTCTGTTTCAGGGAGCCATCCCAACAAGGACGGCTATCTTGATTTGAACGTGCTGACTTCAGCCGGCATTATGAACTGGCAGGGTGCTGGTCTGATCGCCGAAAATGAGGGTGCCAAGGGAAGGCTCGAAATGGTTACCGCTCCGTTCAATTCATGCCTGATGGCATTTACCGTTGGCCTGAAAAAAGGTGAATCGGTCTGGGCCGCGAAGCGAAACTATAACGGAAATCCCGGTGGCATTTTCTCACCGGTAAACCTGATTGATTTCAGGGCGTGGAACATGGGCCCTGAAGTTGTGATCAGCTGGGCTACCAATCATGAGGAAGGAAAGTGGAAGTTCAAACTTGAGAGAAGAACCGTTGACTCAGACTGGACAACCGTGAAGGAAGTTGAGGGTACCGGTGGCTTCTACACGGTAGCGAACTATGAGTTTACCGACAAAGCCCCGGGCGATACCAGAATGGTTTACAGGTTAATTGCCAAGGGGCCAAAAGGCGATGAGATTGCCTGGGATCTCGGTCAGGTGATCGATACCTCATACCCCATAGTGAAGTAACAGCGTGCTTCTGACACGCTAAGAATTTACCTCAAAAAAAGGCCGTCACCTCCCCCGGGTGACGGTCTTTTTTTTGTCCCAACCGGCTCAAACACCCCCTTTTATCCTGAAAATCCCGTAAATAATTGTCTCATATTGAGATTTCACCCTTTTTTTTAACCCGAAGTGTATTAATTCGGGATGGTTTAACCGCGCTAAAGGGGTAATTTAGAGGTTTGGTAGCTGTAACTGTATTAAAAACAATAAGTTACGGATATTGGCACGGTTATTGCTTAATAGAGGCCATGAGTTTTTATAAATCAAATATTTGGACCAATAAAATGAACAATTCAAAAACGATCTTCAGCAGTATCATCACGGTGATCCTGTTGGCGTTCATTTTCACCGGCACTACCCTCGCCAGTGGTGGCTCTTGTGACCTTACAGGCATGAGAACATTCACCCAGGGCGGATGGGGAAGCAAGGGTAACAGCACCCCCGGTGGTATCAGGGACGCGCACTTCGACGCGGTATTCCCAGCCTACGCTGAGATGGGCGGAATAAAGACCGCCGGTTCTGGCTCTTCTTCTTAATGTCAAGTATGATGAAGCCGGTTTTCTCAGTTCGAATCCGCTTAAGCTCAAAGATCTCGTGATCAAGTCCGGTACTTTCGCCGGTATGACCGTTAACGATTTCCTCGCTATCGCGAACACAGCGATCGGCGGCGGAACTACCGGTTACACTTATTCACAGATCAACGATGCAGCCACAAAGATCAATGAGAACTTTGATAATGGTAACCAGAACAAAGGCTTTCTCGGATGCCCTCCGACCAACCTTCCTGTCTCACTCGGCGACAAGGTATGGTTCGATACGGATGAAGACGGTGTTCAGGATGCCGGTGAAGCCGGTGTGGCAAATGTTGTTGTAAAACTTTACAACTGCAATCACACTCTCGTTGCCACAACAACCACCGATGCCAACGGTAACTTCCTTTTCAGTAACCTTACTGCGGGCGACTATTATGTTGAGTACACCCTTCCTTCAGGCAAACTCTTCACAACAAAGAATGCCGGCTCTGACGATTCAAAAGATTCAGATGCGGATGTTGCCACAGGAAAGACAGCTTGCTACTCACTCGAAGGTGGTGACAACAACTTGACAGTTGATGCCGGTTTGAAGAACGCGCCTCCTCAGGTTGGCTCGATCGGCGACAAAGTTTGGTTTGATACCAATGGTAACGGTGTTCAGGATGGCGGCGAAGCCGGTATCGATGATGTTACAGTTAAACTTTATGACTGCAACAACACACTTATTTCCACCACAACAACGGACGCTAACGGCAACTACCTTTTCAGTAACTTACCTGCCGGCGACTATTATGTAAAATTTGAACTCCCCAACGGTCTTGTTTTCACCACAAAAGATGCAGGTGGCAACGACGCTACTGATTCAGACGCTGATGAAACAACCGGTAAAACAGCTTGCTACACCCTCGGTGCCGGTGAGAACAACCTCACCCTCGACGCGGGTCTTAAAAACGAACCTGTTTACCCTGCTTCAATAGGTGACAAGGTTTGGGAAGACACCGATAAAGACGGTATCCAAGATGCCGGCGAAAACGGTATTGCCAATGTTACAGTAAAACTTTACGACTGCATGGGCGTTCTTCAGTCAACCACTACTACCGATGCAAACGGTAACTACAGCTTCACCAACCTCGTACCCGGTGACTACTATGTAGAGTTCACCCTTCCTACAGGTTACTCTTTCTCACCTGAAGCTGAAGGAAACGATGCTTCACTTGATTCAGACGCTGACGAAACCGACGGCAGAACAAACTGCACAACCCTCACTTCGGGCGAAAACGACCTGACATGGGATGCCGGTATGTTCCTCAACTCGGCCGATCTTGAAGTTACCAAGACCGCGAACACTACAACCATCAACTGTGCTTCTTCTTTCACCTACACTGTAGCTGTAATGAACAACGGTGCTGCGAGCGCGGGCTCAGTGGTTGTAACCGATGTTCTTCCTGCAGGTCTCGTTTTTGCTTCAGCAACCGCTTCACAGGGTGCTTACAACGACGCAACCGGTGAGTGGACGGTCGGAACACTTAACAACGGCGCAACCGCCACCCTTACGATCGATGTAACAGTTGACTGCAACGCTCTCAACCTTTCGAACATCGACCTCGGCGCTGCAAAACCTTACAATGTTTTCATTCTTGGAAACATTACACAGCCTTCAGCTGATACCGAAGGTAAACTCGCTGTCGGCGGAAACGCCAGCCTCGGCGGATACTCGGTAGGTGACAAGCTTGCCAACACCAACGGTACAGAAGATGTACTCGTGGTTGGTGGAAACCTTATTTACACAAGCGGTCGCGTTTACAACGGAAATGTTGTTTTCGGCGGCACTTCAAATCTTCCACAGACCTCAGTTTCGATCGAGGAAGGCACTTTAAGACAGGAAGCGAATGTTATCGACTTCGCAACTGCAACAACCTACCTCGAAGGCCTCAGCACACAGCTTGGCGGTTATGCTCCTAACGGAACAACCACCTTCCAGTGGGGTACACTGAACCTTTCGAATGGCGATCCGTTCTTCAACATCTTCTCGGTTAACGCTGCTGATCTTAACGCCGCGCACACCGTGGAGATAAATGTACCCAACGGCGCCACAGTGCTCGTTAATATTTACGGTACAACAGTTGACTGGAACGGCGGCCTCTTCGTAAACGGCACTTCAATCAGAAATGTAATTTACAACTTCCCTGAAGCTACAGCGATCACCATCTCAGGTATCGATGTAAAGGGTTCGTTCCTCGCTCCTTTTGCTGATCTTACTTTCCCTGCCGGTATCATCACCGGTCAGACGATAGTTAAGTCGATGACAGGTTCAGGACAGTTCAACCTTTCACCATTCATCGGTAATGTTCCTTCGAACCAGACCATCGTGAATGTTGCTTCTGTAACAAATTCAAGCGCACCCGATCCTAATTCGGCCAACAACACCTCTTCTGCCTCTGTTTCCTTCTCAGCCAACAACAACGGCGGTGGAAGCGGAAACACCAACTGGCAGCAGATCGGTAACTTCCCTGCAGGTCAGGTGGTTACTACCCTCGAGTCAGACGGTCAGGGCACCATCTATGCCGGTACAGCAAGCGGTTACATCTACAAGACAACCGACAACAACACCTGGACACACATCAATGCTGATGTTTACTCAGGCGCTGTATGGGCACTTAAGCTTACCCCCAACGGAAACCTTCTTGCAGCTACTGTAACAGGTGTTTATGTTGGCTCGAACAACGGTGCTTCATGGGCACTCAGCTCACTCCAGTACAAGGACACAAGAAATCTTAAAGCCGACAACAACGGCAAGCTCTTCGCCGGTACATGGGGCTTCGGAGTTTACACTTCAACTGACAATGGCACTACATGGTCAGCAGCAAACAGCGGACTTGGTTCACACCTCATCGTGACAGGTCTTACAATCGCTCCTGACAACAGTGTTTACGCCGGTACATTCAGTGGCGGTGTCTTCAAGACAGTTGACAACGGTGCAAACTGGTCATCAGCTTCACCTGCTTACCAGTACATCTGGACAATGGCTGCCACAACCGACGGAAAGCTCTTCGCCGGTACCTATGGCGACGGTCTCTACAGATCTGACAACAACGGCGCAAGCTGGACAAAGACCTTCTTCCCCGGCTCATTCGTTTACGAGCTCAGAATTGACAACGGAAACAACATCTTTGCAACTTCTTACTCAGGTGGTGTCTTCCTCTCAACTGACAACGGAAACACATGGACCAACCTCGGTCTCGGTGGCTCAGGCCTCAGCACACTCCTTATAGTACCGAATGCAAGCTCAGCCGACGGCAATGCAAGCTCGATGCTCTTCACAGGTACTGTTAACGGTGCGATCTACATGGCTTCATCGAATGTAACAGGCGTAAAAACTGAAAGCAGCGATGTTCCTTCAGAGTTCGTACTCGGTCAGAACTATCCTAACCCGTTCAACCCTTCAACCACCATCAACGTGGCGATAGCAAAAGCGGGTAACTACTCGATGCAGATATTCGACATTACCGGTCAGATCGTTGCCACCCTCATGGATGGTGACTATGCAGCCGGCAGCTTCAAGGTAGAGTTCAACGCATCGAACATACCTTCAGGAATCTACTTCTACAGACTAACAGGTAACAACGTTAATCTTACGAAGAAGATGATCCTTATGAAGTAAAATTAGTGTGGAGTGTAAAGTGTAGAGTGTGGAGAACGCTCTACACTGAACTCCAGACAGACTGACAGAATTAAGGGGCTGCCCTAAAGGCGGCCCCGGTAATGGGAAAGAACCTTATTCAACTTTTTAATCTGAGACAATCACATGGCATTAGCTAACATTACGATCTTTATAGCGCAGGCGGCAGCCCTCGTAATTCTGATCTTTGCCCTTATCAGTTACATCGTTTACAAAGTGAAGTCGCGTAAGGCGGACCTTGCTTACACTCAGGCTCCGGTTACTGCAGGGGTGCAGCTTAACCATGGCAGCCATGAGTTCGTTCATGACCACGACGATCACACCGGTTTCGTTACGGCTCATGTACCGGTTTTTGCAAGGATCCATACTTCACCAAATGTTCATCAGCGTGTTACGACCGATGACCTGATCTCGATGAGAGTGGCACAGGCAAGGGATTCAAAACCCAGAGTTGTAAAGAGTTCTTTCGAGCGTCCTAAAGAGAAAGTACAGATGGTACAGAACTGGACATAATATTGATGATTATTTGAGTGCTTCGTCTCTGCTCCTATTGGCGAAGCCCAAATTGATGATGATGGAAAAGAGGCTGTCCCGTTTTGAGACGGCCTTTTTTCGTTTATGTTAAACCGCAGAGATGTTCTAAAAAGTTACGCGGATTAACAGGATTTAACACAGATTTCACAGATTGTTAAAAATCCGTGGAATCCGTGCATAATCCGTGCAATCCGTGATATTAACAACAAGGTTCTCCAAAATTATGTAAGTTTCTTAAAGGAAAAAGAGCACTCACAAAACATGGAGAACCAAGATGCAAAGTCAGACAATCAACGCAAAATATTTTTGCGGAATTGATCTACACAAAGATAACATGTTTATCTGCCTTGTTGACAGTCAGAATAAAATTCTTGTTCACAAGAGAATACCGGCAAACTTCCCCAGTCTTTCAATAGAATTGGGAGACTACCTGTCCGATACCGCGATAGGGATAGAGTCAACTTTCAATTATTATTGGCTACAGGATGCCTGTCGACAGAACAATGTGCAATTCTATCTGGGGCATGCTCTCTACATGAGGGTTGGGGTTCATAAGAAGAAGGACGATAAACAGGATTCCTATCACATTGCGCAATTGATGAGGAATGGCAACTTCCCGTTCTCCTATCCCTTTCCTCCGGTATACAGGGGGCTCAGGGAACTATTGAGGTCAAGACTTAAGGCAGTCAGACAGAGGGCTTCATACTATGCGCAATTTTACATCAAACTCCTTCAGTACAATGGGTGGTCACCATCCGTGGAGGAAAACCCCTTTCGCGATTCGGGAAAGAGGGTCCGTTATATCAGATCGATCAGCGATCCGGGGCTCAAGCTCTCATTTCAGTATCTGCATACTCAGATATTGACATTGAACTCCTCAATTGAGTTAATAGAGAAGACAGCGCTTGAGGTTACACAAAAACTGGCGTTTCAGAAATTGAGACTTCTGACCTCAGTCCCCGGTATCGGGAACATACTAGGAATGACCATCCTTGTGGAAACAGAAGATATTCGAAGATTTAGATCGATGCAGAATTATTCTTCCTACTGCAGGCTGGTACATACTCAGCGAAGTTCTTCGGGGAAGACCGTTGATTCAAAAAATCAAAAGTCAGGGAATGTATTCCTGAAATGGGCCTACTCACAGGCAGCTTGTCTGGCGATAGTGCATTCCCCCGAGATAAATGCGCTGACTTAACCCGCATGTTACATGGCAATGATAACCATCATCCGTGATTGGAGGTTGGCCGTCTGTTAATTTAGAGTTTTGTTAAAGTCCTTGTTCTTTTTAGTTCGAGCCCCCGGGCTGTAGCCCCATAATTACCGGTGTGAAGCCTCAGTGCTTCACTAACCCTCTTTTATCTGTGAATGGAACAGCCAACGGGCACTGTTTAATTTCTGAGAGCCTTCTATGTTAAGGCCAACCCGGGAGGTTTTCTCCCGGGGAGAATCATTATATGTGTTTGGTGCCTCGAACCTGACCGCACATGGTTTGCGCCAGGATCGGGCATAACTCGTGATAAAGAAATAAAGAGTTCGTGCTAACCGGAACC
>RHKR01000191.1 GCA_008363265.1 Chlorobiota bacterium | reverse complement strand
CTTCCTGTTGAGCTGGTTTCATTCAAAGCGAGAAGATCGGGCAAGACCGTGATTCTCGACTGGCAAACTGCAACCGAAGTTGACAACTCGGGGTTCTCAATTGAAAAAAGCTCAGGTAAAACCTGGGAGGCGATTGGCTTCGTTGAGGGAAGTGGCACGAGTAATTCACCAAAATATTACACTTTCACTGATCCCAGCCCTGGAAGCACAAGAACATTGTACAGACTCAAGCAACTCGATAACGACGGCAGCTATTCCTATTCCGCCGAAGTTTCGGTTGATGCCTTACCGCAGGTTTTTACACTCCATCAGAATTATCCGAATCCCTTTAACCCGGTTACCGTTATCCGTTATGCGTTACCAGTTGACGGTGATGTAGAGCTTTCGGTTTACAACGCACTTGGCAAAAAAGTGGCGGAACTTATAAAAGGATTCCGACAGGCCGGTGAGCATGAAGTAAATTTTAATGCCAATGGCCTTCCATCCGGTGTTTATTTTTATGAGCTCCGCGCCGGACAACTAAAACTGACGAAAAAGATGATCGTTTTGGAGTAGGGAGTAATATAAGGCGCAATGAACCACAGAGCCCACAGAGCTCACGGAGAAGTATGTGAGGACGCAGATGCACACAGATTTAACGGAAACACTCTGATTTGATCATTTTATCTGCGTTAATCTGTTTTATCCGTGTGTACTTGCCCCTCCGGGGTCTGCGTCCCCCTAAAAAATCTGTGAAATCCGCGCATCATCCGTGAAATCCGTGTAACTTTTTACACACCTTCCCTAGCGGTGTAAAAAATTTGTAAATTACGAATCAAATTTTTCAGAAATCCTCAAACGAAGATCCCGAATGAAAGAATATCACGACCTGGTCAGATTGGTCATGGCTGAAGGTGTGCGTAAACCTTCACGCACCGGAGTTGACACCATTTCATATTTCTCGGCGAACTACAGGGTTGACCTCTCGAAAGGTTTTCCGCTGCTGACGACGAAGAAAATGCAGTGGAAATCGCTTCTTCATGAAGTGCTGTGGTATCTTTCGGGCGAAAACCATATCAGAAACCTGCGGAAGCACACCAAAATATGGGATGCCTGGGCGGATGAGGAAGGGAACCTCGAAACGGCTTACGGCTACTACTGGAGGAATTTTCCTTCGGCTGAGCTCGATGAGAACGGCAATTGGCAAGTGAGACAGGTTGATCAAATACGGTATATCATTGACGAAATTAAAAGAAATCCATACAGCCGCAGATTGATCGTAACGGCGTGGGAACCGGGTAATGCCACAAAGAGCAAACTGCCCCCGTGCCATTACACCTACGCGTTCAATGTTCAGGGGAATAAACTGAACTGCCACCTGACACAGCGTTCGGGTGATATCGCGCTTGGGATTCCCTTCAACCTCGCAGCTTATTCGATTCTGACAATGATCATCGCGAATGAGACGGGACTGGAACCGGGGATATTCAGTCACACAATAATTGACGCCCATATATATGTGGCCGATAAGGGCACCCCGATGGAGAAATATGATCACCTTGAGGGGCTGAAGATACAGCTCGAAAGGGAGCCGCTTCCGTTGCCGGCCCTAAAGATCGCCAAGAAACCGATCGATGAACTAACATTCGAAGATTTTGAGCTGACCGGCTATGAATGCCACCCGGCGATCAAGTTTGAGGTGGCTGTTTGAGGCGGATCATAATCGTTGCCGTCGCGAAAAATAGTGTAATCGGCAGAGCCAATGGTGATATGGCTTGGAATGTTCCTGAAGATTTTAAGTTCTTCAAGGAAACGACGATCAATTATCCCGTTCTGATGGGGCGGAAAACCTACGGATATTTCAAGAAACCGCTGAAGGACAGGGAACACATCGTGATCACCAGGGATGAGAATTTCGATCCGAAATTTCCCGAAGTGAAGGTGTTCCACAACCTTGAGGACGGTTTCAGGTATGTTTCGACTATCCCGAAGGAGAAGATGTTCATCATCGGTGGCGGTGATGTTTACCGTCAGGTGCTCGAGCAGGATCTGGTGGATGAAATGATAATCTCCTGGATGGATTTTGAAGCGGAGGGAGAAGTGACCTTCCCGCGGTTTGATGAAACGAAGTGGAAAGTCATCAGCCGGGATAAACGCGCGCAGTTTGAAATAGTGCATTATGTAAAAGTAAATTAAACCGCAGAGAACGCAAAGAACGCAGAGAGAGTTTATTTAACCCCTTTGCGGCCTCTGCGACCTCTGCGGTTAACCAATAGAAAACCAAATGAAGATCAAAGTATTACCTGAGAATATCGCGAGCAAGATAGCGGCCGGAGAGGTTATCCAGCGGCCGGAGTCGGCGGTGAAGGAATTGATGGAGAACTCCATCGATGCCGGCGCGACCGAGATCGAGCTTGTTGTCAAGAACGCCGGGCGTACTTTGATCCGTGTCATCGACAACGGCGAGGGGATGTCCGAAGAGGACGCGATCATCTCCGTTATGAAGCATGCCACGAGCAAAATAAAGGAAGAAAGCGACCTTGACGCGATAACCACCCTTGGATTTCGTGGTGAAGCGCTTAGCTCGATGGTGGCAGTAAGTCAGTTTGAAATGAAGACGGGAACCAGCACATCGCAGCTCTCGACAGTGATCCGGATCGATGACAGCAAGACGATCATGAAGGATCAGGGAGGCTACTTCAAGGGGACCGATATCAGCGTGAAGAACCTCTTCTATAACACACCCGCGAGGAGAAATTTCCTTAAGTCGGATTCCACTGAATTGCGGCATGTGATCGATGTTTTTCAACGACTCGCAATAAGCCGGCCCGACATCACATTCCGCTTTTTCTCCGATGAAGCAAGAGTTCACGACTACACCTCATGCACTCTCGAGGAACGCCTCGTTCAGGTGTTCGGCGACCGTGTAAAGAACAACACGATCTTCATCGAAGAAAAAACTGATTACCTAAGTATGAGCGGTTACCTTGGTAAACCGGCACTGGTGAAAAAGGCGAAAGGGGATCAATACCTCTTCCTTAACGGCAGGTTTGTTTCTTCGAAGCAGGTGAATTTCGCGGTTTTTAACGCGTATGAGAATTTTCTTGAGAAGGGTGACTACCCCTTCTTTGTCCTTTTCCTCGATATAGATCCAAGGAAAATTGATGTGAATGTCCACCCCTCGAAACTTGAAGTAAGGTTTGATGAGGAGAAGGACATCTACAATTTTACGAGTGCTGTGGTCAGAAAAGGCCTCGCCGAGTTCGACCTGGTGCCTTCACTTACATTCAGAACGGGCTCGCTTGAAACCCATACGGGACTCGGATTTGACAATTACTCCAGAACTGAGAGGCGCGATTTCACCGACCGTCCCGAGACCGCATCAGGATCGTTCGGCTCGCGGCAGCAGGGCTTCCAGCAGGGTGGTTATCAGCCCAAAAGTCCCAGGATAAACGACAACGATATCGATCTGATCTTCGGCGCTCTTTCCAGGAATATCGAGCGGGGCCCGGAAGAGGGCGACATTTCACATCCCTTTGAGGATGATTCACCACCCCCCGCGACGGGACAGACTCGTGAGGATGTCTACACTCCCAAGATATTTGAGACGATCCCGGCGGAGACAACCGAGGCAGATTCGACGCCGTTCATTATACAACTTCACAACAAGTACATCCTCTGCCAGATAAAGACAGGTCTGATGATCATCGACCAGCATGTGGCTCACGAGCGCATACTCTACGAGATGGCGAAAAAGCAGATGACACAGGGGATGCCGCTTTATCAAACACTTCTCTTCCCTAAAGTTGTTTCGACCGATCCCGCGCGGGTGATGCTCGTGAAGGAACTCCACGATTACCTCCAGCGGCTCGGCTTCATAGTAAAACCGATTTCAAAGACCGATGTGGTGATAGAGTGCGTGCCTCCTCAAATAAAGGACGGTGAGGAAGAGAAAATTTTTTTGGAGATCCTCGATCAGTATATCGAGTACAGGGAAGAGAAAATTCTTGACTCAACCGAGAACATGGCTAAATCATTCTCATGCAAAGCGGCGATCAAAGCAGGTGAGAGACTCTCGCAGGAGGAGATGCGCAGGTTGATCGATGAGTTATTCGCGACCGAAAATCCATATGTCTGTCCGCACGGCCGGCCGGTGGTTCTGAAGATCTCACTCGATGAGTTTGACCGGCGGTTTGGAAGAACTTCATAAAAAAAGGCTGCTCCGAGGGAGCAGCTTTTTTTTAGTTATGAGCGATGAGTTCTGAGTGATGAGTTACTTGGAGTTAGCGTTCTGCATGAATACTTCGCAACTCATTCCGCCTCCGGCGAATCACATTTCACATTTCACATTTCACATTTATTTAAGCAGTATCAGCTTCCTCGCTTCCATGAATGTACCGGTAGTGATGCGATAGATGTAGAGTCCGGAGTTCAGGCCTGAAGCGTCGAACTTTACTGAGTACCTTCCGGCTGATTTGGTTTCATCTACCAGAACTGCCACCTCACTTCCGAGAATATCATATACCGCAAGTTTTACATGACCCGCTGCAGCGATCGAATATCCTATCACCGTTGAAGGATTGAAGGGATTCGGGTAGTTCTGGGAAAGTTTGTACTCTGTTGGGATTTCGGAGTCTTCGATTCCTGAAAGTCCGCAGTCGGGTGTTGTGATACAGAGGGTATCGCTGTGGCAGCAGAAATTGTAAACAGTATCGCCCGGAGTTACCGTGGTAAAGATCGCTGTCATGAAACAGAGATTGGTGTTGGGAGCTATTCCCGTGACGATCAAACTGTCGAACGGGGATACCTGTCCGGGAAGGATGGTAACATTGTTCACCAGCGTTTTCGAGAACGAGACTCCCGGAGTTACGGGATTTATTCCATAGCCTGTTGAAATAATGTTCGAGTTGTTCTGCACCCGGAACCTGAGCATGAACGATCCGTCAGGCCTGCAGGTGAGCGTCTGATCAATGAGCTGTGAACAGTCATTTTCCGGAGGTGCGGTGGGTATGCACGGGAACCGGAGTGTATCTGTGCACATCACAACCCCGTTCTTCATCCATCTGACCACCACTGTCTGGACCGGGTTTGAGTACTGCGAAACACTCAGATTCAGGATATTGTTGAATGTGCCCTGACCGATGCCTGAGTTAACGGGCAGTTTCACAAGGGTGATGCTGTTGTTCGGCCACACATTCGTGAAGCCCCAGCCTGAAGTTGAAGTGGTGAAGTTGCTGAAAACACCGCCTGAGATCAACTCAAACTGCACGCTTGAAAAGATCATTGAACTGTTGTTTGCGAGGGAAATGTCATATGAACAGTTCTTTGGGTTTCCAACGGCACTTACACTGATCGAATCGCAGAATGTGTAGCAGTCGGGGATGATCACAGTAATTGTGCCGTAACACCAGCAGCAACCGTCGGAACTTGTGTATTTCACCGACAAGTGAACCGTGTCACCGACCGAGGCACCGGAGAAAAGCAGGCTCTGAAGTCCCGAGATCTGTCCCGGGTTGACCGGTGTGGTAAGGGTGATATTCGAAGGGTTAACCGTCACACCCGTGGGTGAAGTAACCGTGTACGGAATGTTTGAAATGTTGTAGTCGGCATTG
>RHKR01000190.1 GCA_008363265.1 Chlorobiota bacterium | reverse complement strand
ATATCGAACCAGGAACCACTTCCCCCACCGACGGTTCACTACCCCCACATCCCCGCTCGAATAGTGGAGATCATCATGCGTATGCTTGAAAAAGACAGCGATAAAAGATATTCAACACTTAAGGCAGTGCTGGCCGAACTCCGACAATTCGATCTCTCCGATCCCGAGCGGACAATAATGGAAGACTACGAAAAAACCGTCGCATTCGATCCCACAATTCTCACTCAAGGAACTCGTTCAGCCTCCGAACCAATGCCCGACCCCTCATCCTCCGTCTCCCGGAAGGAGAAAAAGCTCAAGGAGATGACGTGGGAGGAGAGACAGCAGCGGGCAAAGCAACTTGAGGAAGAACACCGGGAGAAGGTTAGGCTTGAAAAGGAGGAGAGACAGAGGAGGATTAAAGAAGAGAAGCAAAAAGCAGAAGAAGAACGTAAAAGAAGGGAAGAGGAGAAGCAGAGGAGAGAGGAAGAAAGAATCAGAAAGGAGGCAGAAGAACAGGCGGAAAGGGAGAGAATTCGGGCTGAAGAACGGAGATTGAAAGATGAAGAGGAAGCAAAAAAGAAAAAATTAAAACTCCGTATTGTAATGGGTGTAGCAAGTATAATCGTATTTATCCTTGCGTACATTGGGGTGAAAGAGTTACTCTACATCATTAAATATAATTTTGAATTGAGTAAAGAGTTTGTATTAGTGGAAGGTAAAAAATTTGAACACGATGGAAAGAGTTGGACTAAATTTGAGGTTGCCAAGATCGAAGCAACCCAGGAATTATGGGAGAGTGTGATGGGGAGTAACCCGTCGAATTTCAAAGGGAGTAAAAAACCTGTTGAAGAGGTCAGTTGGTATGACGCCGTTGAATTTTGTAACAAGTTAAGTGAGAAGGAGGGGTTACAGAAAGCGTACTCAGGTAGCGGAGATAATATCAAGTGTGATTTCAGCGCGAACGGATACAGACTGCCTACTGAGGCAGAGTGGGAATATGCAGCAAGGGGAGGGAACCAGAGCAAGGGTTATGAGTATTCCGGCAGCAGTGATCTTGACGATGTTGGCTGGTACTATGATAACTCCGGCAGAGAGACAAAAGAAGTTGGCAGGAAGCAGCCAAATGAGCTTGGTCTATATGACATGAGTGGTAATGTATGGGAGTGGTGTTGGGATATTTACAGCGATTCCGGTTCCAATCGTGTGAAGCGGGGTGGCAGTTGGCTCGACTACGCGGATGACTGCCGTGTTGCCGACCGTGGCAACGACGACCCGGACAGCAGGGGCGACATCAACGGCTTCCGGTTAGTGAGAACAAGGTGATAACCTTTTTACCTTTTTCTTTCTTACCTTTTAGAACAAAGATGTAAAAGATGAAAAAAGATGTAAAAGATGAAAAAGATGCAGGCATTCCGGGGGTGGGGAAAAATCCCGTGAGCGGAGCCCAAAGCGAAGCGGGGCAAGCCCCACGGGGGCAAGCGAACGGGATTTTTTTTGCTGGCTAAGTTGCTTGTCTGAATCATCTTGCCCCTTGGGGGCTTGCCCGGTCTTTGAACACGATAGACACGATTGCCCGCCTTTTGAACAGGATAGACAAGATTGAACAAGATAGACACGATAACCCGCCTCCGGCGGGCGAAATATTATTGGCACAACCATCCAATCACTTTGTGGGGTCCCGTGGGGACGATCCCGCGGAGCGGGATAATCTCCCGAAGGGATGTGCCAAAGGCATCCCTGTGAGACCTGTGGCACTAAAAATCCTCTAATCCTGAAAATCTCCCGAAGGGATGCCTTTGGCACTGATTCAGAATAATTAGCAAATAGCACCCCTCGCGGGGCAGGTCCCGCTCGGCGGGATCGTCCCCAAGGGACGCCACAAAGTATTTGAAACATTTGACCGTTCATGGAACGAATCCCGCGGGTGGATATCTACGCCTTGCACCCTCACCCCGTGCAACGGATAACGGGCAATGGCACAGCCACAAACGGGGTAACACGCACCAGGCAACGATCCCTCGCCACTCACCACTGATAACTCCCTACTGATTTTCGTATATTTCACACATTGATAAACAAAATTTGAGAGCAAGCAGATGATGAGATATAAATTATTAGGCAGGTCGGGGCTTCGGGTTTCGGAGCTTTGTCTGGGTGCGATGTCGTTCGGAACTGAGTGGGGATCGGGCGCGGATAAAGCTGAGAGCCGGAAGGTTTTTGACAGGTTTGTTGAGGCGGGCGGTAATTTTATCGATACGGCCAACCGTTACACGGAAGGGACGAGTGAGAAATTCCTCGGTGAGTTCATGGGGAGTGAACGCGACAGGTTTGTGGTTGCTACGAAATACAGTCTTTACACCAAAAGAGGCGACCTTAACGACGCGGGTAACGGCCGCAAGAACATGATGAGGTCGGTTGAGGGAAGTCTTAAGAGGCTTGGCACAGATTACATTGATGTGCTCTACGTCCATATGTGGGATTTTACCACCCCGATTGATGAAGTGCTGCGCGGTCAGGATGATCTTGTCCGGCTGGGAAAGGTTACATATATCGCCATTTCAGATACTCCCGCGTGGGTGGTTTCCGCCGCGAATGTTATGGCGGAACTGAAGGGGTGGTCGCAGTTTGTGGCTCTTCAGGCGGAATACAATCTGCTTAAGAGGGATGCGGAGCGAGATCTCCTTCCGATGTGCGAATACTTTGATATCACCTGCACTTCATGGGCCCCGATCGCCGGAGGCGTGCTTTCAGGGAAGTATCTGAAAGACCCCGGTGCTGAAGGGAGAATAAAGCCCGTAAGCCTTAGACGGAACGACCGGAGCAACGCGATCACTGAAAAGGTTGTCGCTATAGCAAATGAACTTAGTGTTACTGCAACTCAGGTTGCGATGAACTGGCACAGACAGAACAGATACCGGATAATCCCCGTTATCGGTGCGAGGACAGAGGGGCAGATATTAGACAGCCTTGGCTGCCTGAATTTCGAGATTCCCGCGGATAAACTCGCGCTTCTTGATGAGATCACAAAGATCGATATGGGTTTCCCGCATGACCTGCTTACCGGACCGCAGGCCACCGATCTCCTCTATGGCGGGCTGTTCGACACCCTCGACAACCATCACGTAAAATGAAGCTCGAAGAAGTTCTTTCCGAACTTGAAGCAAACGGCCGGGAGGATGTACGCGAAGGAAGGGCCCGGTTCGGAGTTCGTGCTCCCTCCTCCTTCGGTGTACCTCTTCCGGCGATAAAGTCGGTGGCGAAGCAGATAAAGAAAGACCATCAACTCGCTCTCGAACTTTGGCGTTCAGGGAACCACGACGCGCGGATATTGAGCTTTATGGTGGCTGATCCCAAACAGTTCACGGCTGCCGATGCTGAAGATTGGATGCCTGAGATGACATCTTGGGACCTGACCGATGGCGCGGCACTATACCTCTTCAGAAAATGCGACTGGGTGTTCGACAAGATAAAAGAGTGGATAAAGAGTGATGAGGAGTTCAGAAAGAGGGAAGGCTTTGTGCTTATGGCTGTGCTTGCCGTTCACGGAAAGAAACTCCCCAATACGGTCTTTATCGACTGGCTCGATGACCTTTTCGAGGGCGCGGACGACAAAAGGAATTTTGTAAAGAAGGCCGTTAACTGGGGTATCAGACAGATCGGAAAGAAGAACACCACTCTTAGAATGAATGCCCTCATCACCTGCGAGAGGATCCTCTCCCATAAGGATAAACTGAACTGGATAGCTTTGGACGCGAAAAGGGAACTGAACGACCCGAAGATCATCGCCCGCATAAGAACCTAAGAACCTAAGAACTCAGGAACCTAAGAACTCAAGAGTATAGATTTTTCTTGAGTTCTTAAGTTCCTAATCCGCCGCGGCGGACATAAGTTCTACTTGAGGTAGAGCATTTTCAGTTTCTTTGTGAAACCGGGAGTTACCATTTCGTAGAAGTAAATGCCTGAAGTGAGGCCTTCGGGTTTAAAGGAAACCTGATGCTCACCTGCCTTCATAAAGCCGTTCACCAATGTACCCACCTTGTTTCCAAGTATATCAAAGATGCTGATCGATACATTACCGGCAACGGGTAACGCGTAACGGATAACCGTTTCAGGATTGAATGGATTCGGGTAATTCTGCATCAATGAGTAAGAAAGTTCGTTTCCTGATTCGATATCAACAGGACCGTAGAATCTTGATGTTCCATCGAAATCGATCTGTTTCAGACGGTACTGGATGGTGCCCGAGGCTGAAACCCTTTCCGTGAAACTGTATTCGGCCGGTGCAGCTTTTGTGCCCGCGCCTTCAACGAATCCTGCCGTCGACCAGCCGCTTCCGTTTACTGAGCGCTGCACTTCGAAACCCCTGTTATTCAATTCAGAGGCCGTTTCCCACTTGAGAGAGACGATGTCACCCGAGATCGTGCCGCTGAAAGCCGACAATTCAACAGGCAGCGCGGCATAAACATACACGCCGATATCATCAACATACCAGCCGTCTCTAACCTGTGAACCGTCGGTACGGAGTTCAAATTTCAGTTTTACTGACTTATTCGTGTAAGCAGAAAGGTCGATCACCTCCTGTTTCCAAGTCGTGGATGAGCCCTCATAGACGGGCATTCCCGCCGGAACCTGCTTGCCGCTACCCGACGCTGGTTTGGTAAGTTTGCCTGTGAGCGCGGTCCATGTTGAGCCGTTGTTGGTCGAGATCATCAGCACGCCGCAATCCCACTGAGACTCCATATCCCACTTGGTCCAGAAAGAAAGCTTGGGATTGGCATATCCGGTGAGTGAAACGGGGTTTGTGGTCGCCATCGTTACTGTACCTCACGTTCTAAATCATGCACATAAATTTTGTCGGTCAGGGTATCCAGTTCAGGAAGCGGGCTTTCCAGCGCAAATTTTTCTGCTTCATTAATTTCGTCACGCACCTGAATCTCAATCGCATCCAGTTCTTCAAGGGTGACTTTAGGCCGTTTCAGAGTGGTTAAATAATTGCGGAAGGTCTGGATGGGGTCGCCTTCGCGGTATTTGGCGATTTCATCCGGTGTACGGTAGCGTTCGGGGTCGCCCATCGAATGTCCCTGGAAGCGATAAGTCAGCACTTCCATCAGCACCGGCCCATTTTCGCGGGCATATTTCAGCGCGGCGGACACCTCATCATAGACTTCAATGACATTCATGCCATCAACGGGTTTCCATTCTTTCATCCCGTAAGCAATGGCACGTTTCCGCAGTTCCGGCTGACCACTGGCACGCTCGACTGCCGTTCCCATGCCGTACTGGTTGTTTTCAATCAGCCAGACCACAGGTAAATCCCACACCGCGCTCAGGTTCAGCGATTCGTGGAAGTAGCCGATATTGGTCGAACCATCTCCCATCAGGCACAGCACCGCAAAATTTTCCCTGTTATACCGCGCTCGAATCGCAACACCCGCCGCCAGGGGCAGATGCCCGCCAACAATGCCGTATCCCCCCCAGAAGTTATGCTTCCGGCTGGCAAAGTGCATTGAACCGCCGCGCCCGCCGCTAACGCCTGTGGTGCGTCCCAGCAGTTCCGCCATACACGCTCTGGCATCAAGGCCGCGTGCCAGCGCAATCCCATGATCGCGGT
>RHKR01000189.1 GCA_008363265.1 Chlorobiota bacterium | reverse complement strand
TTCTGCAACGAGTCAAGCCCCACTTCAACCATGCCGGTACCGGTGTACATAAAATATCTTGCCACGGCACCCGTGATTGAATATTGCACAAAATATTTCTGCCCGCCCAGATAATATTGCCTGTACAACTTGCCGCTCACCATGGTATCACCGGTAATCGTGAGCGTCTCAAGCCCCGCCGCTACTGTGTCGATCCCCGGACGGATCCTGTATTTCTTGTAAGAAATTGAGGATTGCCGCGGCAGCATTACAAATGCGGTATCGGGATTTTTATATGATTGAGCCAGCCATGAGCCGTTGGCCGGGAAGCTGTTGCTTCTTGAGTTGGGCTCCCTGGTTTTTGCGCGGAACTTGTATTGCAGCGAATATCCCCGACGGGCATAAACGGAATCAACAGGAATATGTACTTCTAATGTGTCCTTCGGCTCGGTGAATTCAATTGTCCGGGTTACGGATGTGTCGCCGGGTATAAAATATCTGTAGTCAACCCAAAGTTTGTCCGTGTAAATGTGCTGGGTCAAGCTGGCGGCAATAAAAGGAGAATAAGGATGCCTGATCACCAATTGAACCAGAAAAGAAGAATCGGTTATCCTGTCGAGCTTCCTCTGAAGAAATTGCGTTGGTGCATTCTGCGTGTACCTCAGGGTGTCTCCCGGACCCCTGACGGTGAATATCTCCCTGATAGAATAGGTTGAAGTAAATGAAGAAAGAGCACTTGGTGTATAGTGATCGCGGGCTGTAAACCCCTTCCCTTTCTGAAAATATAATTTCACCCTGTCGTAGTAAGGGGTATAACCGAAACTAAACTCAAGTTCCTGCCCGGGGATCGACTGCCTTCTGCTGATCTGTAACGCTCCGCTTGCATGTGTAGTGAAGCCGTAGAAAGTGGTCTGGGAAGTGTCGGAAAGGTCGAGGAAGAGTTGGTCGCCTGCCCCGCCCAGCAGATAGAGTTTGTTATCCTCCCCCATTCTGTAGTATCCCGTTGGACCGCCCGCAAGAGGGCCGAACATTGATTTGGTAAGAGCATAATATTTCTGCCCGCCTACAACGGTGTCATCCATCACTCTCATTTCAATGTATTTCTCGGTAACTGCGCTGGAATTTCCCCATGTTGAGATCGTCCGGTTGTAAAATATCGAATTGTATGTCTCATTCAGCACAAAGTACTCATTGCCCTGAGCGGAAGTTGAAAACGGGAAGATTATAAAGGTGATTAAAGTGAGAAGAAGTGAAACGCCGTAGCGATTGGAGGTAAGTTTATTGTTACTGAGTTGCCTTGTTCCATATCTATTTTTCATAACCTGCGCCGACAGATAAAATAATTAATGTTATAATATAACATAACCATCTGGCTCGATATAAACAAAAAAAGGCTGCCTCTTTCAAGGCAGCCTTTGTAATTTCTGGTGCGGAAGACGGGACTTGAACCCGTACAGGTCTCCCCACACGCCCCTCAAACGTGCGCGTCTACCAATTTCGCCACTTCCGCAGAAATTAGACTACAAATTTAAGGTTTTTTTTAATTTCATGCAAGAGTTAGCTAATCTTTTCGCAACAATTCTCTTAATTCTTTCCGGAAATTTCTTTCGAATACTATGTATTTCGCAAGAGCCTCCGGTGTGAGGATGTCAGAAAGGGATGTAATAAACCCCCGCTGCAGCCTTTGTGTTTCCTCCATGTGTGAGTTGAACTTTGCAATAGCCGCGGTTAGCTCGGCATTTTTGCTGCCGTCTTTGTTATCATCGATAAGTTTTTCCATCTTGTCGATCAGGTCTTCCGCCATGTCGCTGCGATTGTCCATCAGTTTACGGTGCTCGTTCCTGCGGGTGAACAGCTTCACCATGGTCTCCTCATCGAGATTCATATACTCAATAAGTTTAACCTTTTCAAGCTGCTCCATCTTCTTGCCGGGCTCACCACCACGGTTTTTGTGTTTGCCACGACCGCCACCCGGACCGGGGCCCGGCTGGGCGAAACCACTCACATCAAGAATTAAAAAAAATGCGAAAATTAAGATCACTGTTCTCATTGTAGTACTCAATTGGATACCGGAGTTAATGTTTCAGAAAGTTTTTGAATATCCTCATCACTCAGGTTCTGGGCGATCTCTTCGTTAGAGAAACCGTATTTATCAACCGCATCAGCCAAAGTGGCTTTATCCAGACCAAGAAGTGAAGAGTAAACCGTTTCAAATTTGTTGTGTGAACTGATAAGGGTGCCATCCCCCGTAAGGTCTTCACTGTTAAGGAGGAGCTCTTCCTTGTCACTGTCGATGAACAACTGCTGCCTAACGGGCACGGCTTTCGCCACCCTGGCAACCGGAGCAGTTACCGCTGTTGTTGGTTCCGTTACAGTTTTTGGCTCCACTTTGGCGATAATCGTTTCCGTAACCGGGGAGTTCACCACTGGGACAGGGTTCTCAACCGTCCACGGCTGAGTAATGAAAAGCGTTACTGCCAGCGCGGGCACAGCCACGGCGCCGCCGAGCTTCCAGAAGAGGGGCGCGAACGCGCGCGACCTCTTCGCCTCAAGCTTCTCCCTGAACCGGGGAACCACCGACTCGAAGTAGCCGTTATCGGGCTCCACTTCCGCAAGTGCGTCAAACTTCGCGAGTGATTCCTTCACCGCGAGGAACTCGCCGTATAGGGCATCATCGTTTTTAAGATCCGCCTCGAAAGCGTCAGTGCCGGTGTTACCCTGCCTGGCGTCCAAGTATTCGAAGATCCGTTTCTTTTTTTCCATACTCTCTCTCCATAAGAGAAGTTACTTTATTTAAAGCGTGAAAATAGTTTGCTTTCAGTCCGCCGGTGCTTTTCCCCGTAATTTCCGAGATCTCTTCATAGCTCAACTCGTCGAAGTGTCGCATAATGAAAACCTCTCTCTGCTTCACCGGCAGCTCCTTTAATATCTTGTCGAGCAGTCTCAGTTTTTCGCGGTTCTCGACATCTCGCGCCACATCTTCATCCCCGCTGATCTCGGGCGTCTCTTCATCCCCTATCGAGAAGAACTTTTTCAGTTTGTTCTTGTTTATCAGGTTCAGCGAGCGCGTGTATGTTATTTTAAATATCCAGGTGTAAAGCGACGACTCGAACTTGTAGTCCCTCAACTTGCTGTACATCACCATCAGCACTTCCTGAAGTATGTCATCAGCATCGAAGTGGTTACCGGTCAGGCGTCTCGCGTGCCAGTATATCTTCTGCTGATACTTCCGTGCCAGCTGGTTGAATGCCGATTCCTCTCCATTAAGGAATTTTTTTACTAATTCTTCGTCGCTCATTAATTTCTGTTGTTCGATCTGCGTGTTTGACAACCAAATATTCCGTTTGGTTTAATCTAAATATAAGAAAATAAGGAGTGAATTGGTGCCCGTAAAAATATTCCCGCCCCTTTAAACCCAACCCGCCCGGCGTGCTGTCACAGTTGCAGAAAGCGAAAAAATTCTTAACCAAAAAATGGAGAGTACAATGAAACGAATCACGATGATCAGCTTTATGCTTGGCCTGGTATTGCTTCTTTCCGGTGTTGTTTCGGCACAACCGGGTGGCGGCTGTCCCGGACCGGGTAAATGCCTCGATGATCTGAAACTGACAAAAGACCAGGAAACAAAGATAGAAGCCCTCAGGCTGGAGCACCAGAAGAAGATGATCGACCTGAGAAGCGACCTGGAGAAAACACAGCTTGAAATGAAACAGCTCCTTTCGAAGGGTGACTACACGAGGGCTGAATACCTCGCCCTCACAGCCAAACTCGGCAAGGCAAGGGAAGCACTTCAGACTTCCAGGGCCAACCACCAGATGGATGTTTATGACCTGCTCGATAAAGACCAAAAGGCAGTCTGGAACAAATTCAAGGCTGACAGACCCGGCAAAGGCGGAAAAGGGATGGGCTATGGAAGGGGCTTCCACAAAGGCTTCAAAGATGGATACGGCAGAGGGATGGGTCGTGGTAACGGAAGAGGCTTCCGCGACGGCCGCTGCTTGAACAGATAAAAAAAATCCTCCTGATCGGATGATAAGAACGGTCGCTCTGCTCCTGAGCGGCCGTTTTTTATTTTAAATCCCCCCGGGGTTCCCCCTCTTTTTCGTATTTTTACCGGGTATTAATCAGGAAATTTTCAATGAAAACAATACTTCTGTTTACACTCTTAATGTCAATCTCAATCACCGCGCAGATAATGAAACCACAAAAATTCGACGGCACCCTTGAGAGAAAAGTATCATACGACTACCTGATCTACCTCCCCGACGGGTACGAAACCTCAAAAGAGGAGTGGCCGCTTCTTATCTTCCTTCACGGCTCGGGCGAGCGGGGCGACGATCTTAACAAAGTGAAGATCCACGGCGTGCCGAAGCACATCGAAAAGGGTGAAAAATTCCCCTTCATAGTGGTGGCACCGCAATGCAAACCAAAGAAGTGGTGGCGCGGCGAGGAACTGGTTGCCCTCCTCGACCATATCGAAAAGGAGTACCGTGTCGATAGATCACGGATCTATGTTACGGGCCTCAGCATGGGAGGCTACGGTACATGGTCGATGGCTCTCGAAGCCCCCGAAAGGATCGCCGCCATCATCCCCGTTTGCGGCGGCGGACTCCCCCACCGGATCTGCGAAGCGGGCGGAGTGCCAACATGGGCTTTTCATGGCGACAAGGATGATGTGGTTCCGATATCTGAATCGATAAAAATGATAGAGGCTACAAAAAGATGCGGCATTGAGGCGATATTAACAACTTACGAAGGGGGCCACCATAACGCGTGGGACGCGACCTACTCGAACCCCGAAATCTACAAGTGGCTGCTTCAGCACAAAAAAAATTAAATTAAAACGGCGTGTGATCCGGGTGGACCACACGCCAAACCCTTCTCTCCCCTACTTCACGCTAACAGCAACGCCGCCCGAACGGGCAAGCTTCACCTTGATCTTTGTGGTCGAGTCAACTTTCTTGGTCTCAATGCTGTACTTCATCGGGTTAATGTCCCAGCTCGCATCGGGTGCATCGGTGTAAAAAGTAGCGGTGAAAGTCTTCCCCGCCGGGAGGAAATCGAAATTGATCTCCATTATCCTGTCGTTCTCATCGGTAATTCCGCCGACATACCACTCATTCTTCCCTTTTGCCTTCCTGGCTATCAGCACCCAGTCACCCGGTTCGGCTGAGAGAATTTTGGTGTCGTCCCAATCGGTCGCCACATCCTTTATGAACTGAAACGCGTCGGGGAAGCGGTCATAGTTCTCAGGAAGGTCGGCCGCCATCTGAAGCGGACTGTACATCGTTACATAAAGCGCCAACTGCTTCACCAGGGTTGTGTGCACCTGGAACTTGCTGCCGGGGGTGTAGTAGTCCATCTTTATCTGAAAGATGCCCGGTGTGTAGTCCATCGCGCCCCCCATCAACCGTGTAAATGGGAGAATTGTCTCATGCTCGGGCGGGTTTCCCCTGCTCCACGCGTTAAACTCGTTTCCCCTGGCGGCCTCGGCGGCAAACCAGTTAGGCCATGTACGGCTCTGGCCCGTGGGTCTGTGCGACTCGTGCGAGTTAACCATTATCTTATATTCCGCGGCTTTCTTTGCCACGCGGTAGTAGTGCGAAACCATCCAC
>RHKR01000188.1 GCA_008363265.1 Chlorobiota bacterium | reverse complement strand
CTACAAGGCGAGTTTTCTTGTCAACAAGAATGCTCATGGTTGTATCCTTTATTCTGCAAAATTTTTCAAAATAATCATGTAAGATAATGATTCAGAAAGAAATTATTTTGTGAAAGTTTTGGATCAGAGGGCGCGGGTAAGAGTACGAATCAGTTGAGAAGGAACTGTGTAGCGACAGAATTGAATTCATCCGGTTTTTCAAACTGGATGAAATGTCCGCACTCACCGAGGAGTACAGTCTGAAAATCCAAGATACTGCTTTCGAAGGTATGGATCACATCCCCCACTGTTAACCAGGGATGGACAAAACGATTTGGGATCATCTTGTCATTCTCACCGAAAAGTCCAAGTGTGGGAATTGGAATTTCATTTAGCCTGTATGGGACATCGGAATTCAACACTCCGTTTGCACTCCGCGCCACTATTTCGGCATGGTCAGCAAACCAATCGAAGTTACGCATCGCGATCCTGTCATCGATCATGAACTGCGCTTCCTCGGGAAAGTTGTGGAAGTTCACCTTCACATTGTTGGCGATCTGCTCATCATCGTTGCTCATTATCCTGTCAGCGTTTAGGTATGATCTCACCAGAAATTTCTCATCCTCGCTGTAAGTCTCTGCACCACCCGGTGCGACAAGGATCATCTTGTTCAGTCGTTCAGCATGTTCAAGTGCAATCTTCAATGCAACAACGCCCCCCATCGAATGGCCGCAAACTGAGAACTTTTCGATACCCAGATTGTTCAAGAGCTTCATTATCACAAGGGCATAGTAGTCCATCGTCCCGCTGTGGAGTGGTTTGGATGATTTTCCATAACCGGGGAGATCAACGGCGATGCATCTGAAATGACGGGAGAGTACGGCGAGATTCCTGTTCCACGCGGGGATGTAACTTCCCAGACCATGGATAAAAACAACGGGATCACCATCGCCCATATCGGTATGGGCGATGGAGACTCCCGGAATAATTTCAGTCTCTTTTACTTCAAATTGGTATTTGAGGTCTTCGAGCGCCATTATTTTACGAAATCGAGTACAGCTTTGTTGAATTCGGCCGGTTTCTCAATTATCAGCATATGACCGCATTCATCGATCTCAACCAGTTTACTGTTTGCGATCTTGGCAGCACCTGACTTGAAAATGTCGGCAGTGAATCCTGGATTCAGGTATGGATTTGGGATCAAACCATCCTGTTTACCATAGACGATAAGGGTCGGGACTGTGATACCCTGGAGTTTGTTCCATGTTGGTTCATCAAGCATGGCACCGACACATTTAAGAACCGTGTAAGTGAACTCCTTCATATCTTTCGCTTTGGCGTTTCTGGCTCTCTCTTCAACCATCCACTCCCATTTGTCATCCCAATTGTAGAAGTTACTCGCGAGGTTTCTTCTTATTCCGTCTTCAGGATTCAAACGGACACCTTTGGGTGTAAGAGCGTTTCTTAACCATTCACCCTCACCATACTGGAATCTTTCGAATCCCGCGGGTGCGGCCAAAACGATGCTTTTTATCAGTTCTGGGTACTTGAGCGAGAAGATGGTCGAGATCTGACCGCCCATCGAGTGACCAACGAGCGTTACATTCTTCAGTTTAAGAGTTTCGATCATTTTTTTGATCGTTTCTGCGTAGAAACTGAGAGTGTAGGGGTAATCACCTTTCTGTGACTTACCGTAACCCGGAAGATCAACCACGATAACGCGGTTTGTCTTGGCGAGTTCAGGAGCAACATATCTCCAGAAACCGGCATTGCTAGCCAGTCCATGGATCAGAATGAGTGTGTTCTCTCCTGAGCCCAGATCAGCATAAGCCACTGATGGATTATCGAGAACGGTTTTGGTCGGATAGCTGTAATCCACATCCTGAAATTCGAGGGCAGGAGCATCAGAATATCTGAAACCGGCGCATCCTGAAAGGAGAAACAAACCAGTTAAAGCAATTGCATAAATTCTTTTCATCGTATCCTCCTTAGAACATCAGCCAGCTAAGCGTTGTAAAAAATGTCCACGGATTCTTCGGTTTCTCTCCTGTGTAAGTTGACTGCGGCGAATCATAGAAATCACCGGTCATCATGTACGCGGCGTGAACACCAAGGGTAAGGAAAACCTTAAGATTGTATTTCATCTCGAAATTCACTTCACTTCCGATGAAATTTCCGCCGCCTTTAAGACTGTTGTTCGAAAGCGCGGCCGCAAAACCGAGCTTGGCATACATCTTGTTGGGGATGAAATCCTTCGAAATGTTGAGGAAACCGGCAGTTACGCCGAGACCTATGTTCGAAATGTCATGAACTGCTGAATAATATCTGTTAACCACCTGAGGATCAGGGAAAAGCAGAAAGGCTCTATGGTTGCTGTAGATGCCTACTGGTGAACCATAAACATTACCGGTGATAACCGAATTCAGCGTTCCGTCGCTTACTCCGTTGTTGTCGCCCGATGTAAAGAGACCTTCGATGCTGATCTTGTCGTTGGCGGTCATGCCATATTTGTACTGAACCGAGGCATTTGCTGCCACACCAAAAATGGTCGCGGCTCTGCCCGTTGTGGCGCCAACGGTATCAAGAACACCAAAGTTTGACATTACAAATCCGTCGATCCACCATCTTGACGCAAGAAACTCACGGTTGTAGGCGAAATGTCCGCCGAACCAGCCGATATGTCCTTCATATTTCTGAATAACACCCGGGAATCTGATTCGCGTTGCACCATTATAGTCAGCGAGCTGTGAAGTAAGGCCCTGTCCAAGAATCGAAATACCGCTTCCGCCTTTACCTTTGTCGTAAACATACCAGGCGTCAAGTCCGGCTTCCATTACAGGAGTCGGTCTCCACATGAAATCAGCCATCCAGAGGATAACATCATCATCAAGTTTGATCTCGTTTTCCCAAAGCTGGTACATACCGAGTTTCAGCTTGCTGCCTGAGGCGAAATCGATATATGAACTGATACCGACACCCTGGGTTCCCCAGTATGAAAGTTTATAAGCGCTGTTCTGGAACATGCCAAGCGCGTTAACATTGGGATCGCGCGGACCGTCAAAGATCCTTTGCATACCGAGTACAAAATTGTAATTGGCATCTTCAGGTCGCAGTTCAACATTCGCCATCAAGGTCTGAAGGTTGATCTGTCCGCCGTTTATAGCGCCGCCACGGTTGTTACCAACACCGTATGCCTGGTCACCCCAGGTGTAATCGATCTTGAAAAGACCGCGGAATGTTGCAAAATCATCGAGTATCTGGGGTTTATAAATGAACATAGGTACGAACCTCTGCTCAAAATACCAGGTAGTCTGTGGAACGGTAAAAGTTGAGTTCTGCCCGAAGAGACGGCCTATAACCTGTCCCTGAAGCACATCGTTGGTCGGGGTTACATTACCCGAGGTCATTCTGGTGAAAGAATAGCCGATGAACTGGAACTCACGGGGTGGTTTTTCTTCAAGTCGTGTATCCTGTGCGATCATTGCCATTGGGAACACAACCATGAGAATAAAGAGTCTAAATAGTTTCATTGATCCTCCAAAAAAACCGGGTCAACGGGTCAACCGCGCCCTCTAATGCCGGTCAACCCGTTTAACTCCGGTTTAAAGTGTGTTTAGTTCTTCACGTATTTCTGGATCCAGGTTGCACCAAGGGCGAAGCCGTTGTATTTGGTGCTGCCAAAGCCTTCCGCTGCTGTAGGAGCTGTGAAGCCCTGAATTGCAGGGGTTGTCTGGATCACTTCATACCACATACCGGAAGTGTTAACTCTGTAGATACCGGTTGAAGTAAGAGCTGCAGGAACTGTCTGGTTCAATGTGATCTCTCTGATCGAAGTACCTTCAACAGCTTTGCTGCTGAATGTACCTTCAAAAGTAACCTGCACATTGCTGGAGTCAGTAGAGATAACTTTGTAAGTACCGTTAGCGTTGAATGTTGCGTCAATTCTCTTTGTTTTCGAAACCGATCTCAAACCAGGGGCAACATTTGTACCTTCGGAAAGCCATGTACCAACGAGGGGCTCGGTGGTTGGGGCCTGTGGAACATATTTCTGGATCCATGTTGCGCCAAGAGCGATACCGTTGTATTTGGTCGAGCCAAATCCTTCAGCTGCTGTAGGAGCTGTGAAACCCTGAATTGCAGGGTTGGTCTGGATGATCTCATACGACATGTAGCCTTTTGCATCGATCTGGAAGATACCAGATGAGGTAAGAGCGGCAGGAACTGACTGATTGAGAACGATGCTTCTGATAGTTGTACCGGCGTTCTCAGTATAGCTCCATGTACCTTCGAAGGTAACCTGAACATTGCTGGAGTCGGTCGAAACAACTTTGTAGGTTTTGTTCGCGTTAAAAGTCGCGACAACTTTCTTTGTCTTTGAAACAGCGGCGAGACCAGGGGCAACATCACTGCCTTCGGAAACCCAAACGCCAACGAGTGGGTCAACGGTCGGGGTTGGCGGGTCAACTGGGTTGTCTTCTTTTTTGCAGCCTGATAAGAACAGAACTACTGCGAGCATGAGAATGGATACGGAAAAAAGCTTTTTCATCTTTTTTTCTCCCGGAATTTGGTTAATGTGTTGATTGTTGGTTATGAATTTTAACAAGTTCCTGCCTGTTTATTTTCCCTGCCTCGTTCTTTGGAAGTGAATCCATTAGAACAACACTCTTTGGTATTTTATACTTTGCCAGCCCTTCCCGGCAGTATGTGATTATCTCTTCTGGGGTTAGGGTGTGTCCGGCATTCAGTACAACGAATGCCTTACCGGTCTCTCCCCATCTCTCATCTGCCACCCCGATAACGGCGCATTCTTTCACCGCGGGATTGGCATATAAATATTTTTCGATCTCGGATGGATAAACATTTTCGCCACCACTGATATACATGTTCTTCTTTCTGTCGACGACAAAGAAGTAACCTTCCTCATCCCTGATAAGGATATCACCGGTGTGGAACCAACCGTCGGTTATCGCCTCGGCTGTTTCTTTCGGTTTATGCCAGTAACCTTCCGTAACCACGGGTGACTTAAGCCAAAGCTCTCCCGGAGTGTTGGGGGGAAGTTCGTTCCCCTTTTCATCCACGATCTTCGCCTCGATGTAGAAATTCGGAAATCCGATAGAGCCCTTTTTCCGGATGGCATCATCCTGATGGAGTGAAAAACAGTTTGGCCCCACCTCGGTGAGTCCGAATCCTTGCCTTATGGCGATCCCCTTTTTATGCCAGATGTTGATCAACGGTATCGGCATCGGGGCACCACCCACTATCGCGAACCTGACGCTGCTGAGATCAGTAGTTTCAAACTTTGGCGAATCCGACATCATTTGAAGCATTGTCGGCACCCCAAATAAAAGTGTCGTTTTCTCTTTCTCCATCAACTCAAGGATGAGATCGGAGTCGAACGAGTTTAATATCGTGTGAGAGCCACCAACAAAGAGAAACGGAGTGAACAGCACATTCCATCCACCTGTGTGGAAAAATGGAGCGTAGCTCTGTGTATGGTCGTTCTCTGTAAGATTGAGCCGCAAAACAGTGTTTATTGCGTTCCAGAATATCTGACGGTGCGTGATCATCACACCTTTTGAAAGCCCCGTAGTGCCGGCGGTGTAAAGGATCATCACTGTCTGAT
>RHKR01000187.1 GCA_008363265.1 Chlorobiota bacterium | reverse complement strand
TCAATCGAAAATGATTCGATCTCTTCGAGGGTGTCGGGGTTGATGGTCTGCACTTCCACTTTGTCGCCGTCGACAGTGATGAAAACGAGAGCGTTCCGGGTGGTGAACGATTTACAATTCTCGCTCCATGGGAGTTTCTCCTGAGCATAGTAGGGAGCCCCGGCAGCACCGTTGTTGATCTGGTAGATGGTGCGTTTAAGAGTAACTTTTTCCTTGTCCCATCCATCCGGGTACATCTCCATTTCGGGATTGATCACGAGGTGGTTGTAGTTGTGCTCGTCACCTGTTAGTACTGCCCTTACCTTCTTTGATCTGTTCACGATCAGTTCAAGTATCTGATCCCGGCGTTCGATTATGCCGTATTTTGTTTCCTTGCCACCAATTCTTGGTCTGATCGCGTTGTTTCCCGAGTACCACATATCATCGCCGGAGTGCCCTCCGTTGGGGAACATCGGAGTGTGGACCGTTACAAAGATGTGTTTTATCGAATTGTCGCCTTCATAGAAGTTTACCATCTTTTTGAGCCAGTCGAACTGGTTGTCCATGATGTACGCGTGCGGATTGCCTGAAAGGCCGGGTTCGCGACGGACATCGGGACCGAACCAGTAGTTCGAGTTCAGAACTATCATCGCTGTGTTTCCGTAAGTGTAGGAGTAGGCGTTCTCCGAGTAGGAGGGGAAATCGGTCGTGTTGGGTGAGGGATCGTGGATCGAGCCGTCTTCGGAGAGAAGCATGGGATCAACCGGATTAACGAACTCGTCGGCAAAAACCTTTTCGGCTGACATTGTTTCATATGGGAAACGGTCGGCCCTCAACCAGCGTCCCGGATTATCTGGATCGAGGAACCTTATGTGCAGACCCTCATGGTTGCCCATCGTTTCATAGATGGGGAAGTTTGCGGCGAATGGCTGTACTGCATTCTTCCAGTTTCGGTATTGCAGGCGGTTATCCTCGGGATCATTCGCGTAGCCGTTGATCAGATCGCCCGTGAACTGCATAAAATCGATCTTTTTGTAAGCGGAAAGGGCCATTATTTTACGCATTATGTAAACATTCGCGCCATAAAGGCTTCTTTCACCACCCCCCTGACCGGCACGCGAATCTGAAACATACGCAAAAGTGAACTTCCGGTCACTTCCCTTAACGGGAGCTGTTTTGAATTGGTGCTCATACGAAGTTTCCGCGACCCGCACAGAGTATTTATAATCTGTTTCCGGCTTCAGATCTGAAAGGTGAAGTTCGTGCTTCGTTCCTTTTGTGAGTTTGTACTCATTTTCACCCACGGTTACCTGTGGCTGACAATCATAATTTGTGATGAAAGAGATCACCGCCGAGTTTTCGGTAACGAGATCTACAAACGGACCATCGATCACTGTAGGTTGCGGAGTGAATTTCCCGACCGCGTTGAATTCGATCTTACCATCGTAGAGCATCGTTCCTTCACCGGCGACCACTCTGTAACCGAGCACTCCGTACTGTTTTTCCACCCAACCGGTCATGTCGTAAGTACCCGAGAGAGTTTTACGGATATCCACTTCAGCTGCCCCTTTTGTGATCTTCACGCTCCGGTTGAACCAGACGGGGAGGGGGTATTTGCCGTCGCCATAGGGGATCAGGCCGTAATACATGGTTCCGTTCAGGGAAGTGTCGCCGAAGTCGAACGCGAGGCCGTTATCGGTTCCCTTTATGCCGTTTACGAACTGATCAACGGTGAAGCGTGGTTTGCGGGGCTGCTCCCAAAGCTTTCGTTCACCATCCTGAAACCAGTAAAGTTGCTTTTCACTGTCAAAGTGGATGTTGGGAAGCGAAGCCGGCACTTCCTGTGCTCGCAGCGTGGCAAAGGAGATAATTATTCCGATAAAGAATGCAGTTTTTGTCATAGGGTATGGAAATTGTTACGAATGTGTTGAATGGGAAATTTACCACAAAGACTTAAAAATAGTGGTTAACGGTTAGTGGTTAGAGGTCAGAATTACACGACAAAATTCCATCTTGCAAAGCAAGGTTTGAACAGGTGCAAACCACTAACCACTCACCTCTAACCGTTAACCACTAAACAGCCTTCGCGTAAAAACGACTAATCTTTCATCCTGTTTCCTTTTTCTTCGCGAATGAATATCCAGGAGACAACCTTGCCGACATCGATCGTCTCGAAGTAGTTCCAGTACTGGCGCGTCCGGACGTGCAGCGAGCTGGTATCATCTTCGGGGATCAGCTCAGCTTCATCGATAAGAGCATTCAGACGGCTTATCCAGAGCTCCCAGTTCTGAACCCGGAGATCGATCCAGCCGGCATCAGCCCACTTCTCGATGTTCTCAGGGGTGATCTCAAGCTCTGTTTCGGCGCCGAAGACAGGTATTTTCATCAAAGGACCGCGGAGAAGCTCTGTTCCGTCGGGCATCAGGACGGGAATACCGACCGAGATGGCTTCGTTTCTGAACTTGTCGTCACCCAGAATGTAATCAGTACAGAGTTTCGAGAGCTCTTCAGGTGACTTCTTAACGATCTGTTTCATACCGCCGCAGGTGCGTTTGAGCATTTCGATCTCGAAAAGGAGTTTGGAGAGACGCGGGGGTCCCAGCATTTCGAAAGCGACAGAGGCAACACCGTGCTCTTCCTCAAGCTTGGCGAGTTTAGATACAGCGAGGTGCTGCATGAAACCGGCTCTGTAAGAAGGCTGCATGTTGGCGTTGTCGAGGGCGTTAATGATATCGTGACCGGTGTTGCCGCCCATGATCTCAAAAACCGCGTTGTTGGCGATCTCTTCGGGAGTAACGAACTCCATCTGCTTCTGTGCAGTGATGGCCTCGAACTCGCCACGTGAGAAGATCCCGTTCTCGCCGGTATCTATGTAAACCGAGCGGAGAACGCCTTTTTTCTCGAGCGATCTGTCGAATGTTTTGTGAATTTTTCCGTCAAGCGTAATGGCAGCATCCAGCGGAACGTCGTATATCTCCACTTCCTTGCCGCCTTTTTTGATCGTTCCGAACTCGATCTTCTTCCAGGCGATGGCTGCCGCGGGCTTGATCTCCTTGGTGATGGCGCTGTCGGGTGTTCTTGCCATCAGGAAGAGGAGAAGTGTGTGCGCGCCGGCGATGGCCGATTTGCTCAGGAGAACCCTCGATGGTCTCTCCTCGCTGTGAGTATAGGGGATGTTGAGACCCATACCACCCGTACCCGAGGTGCCGATCTTTAGGTAAACCTGGGTATCAAATTTGTGCATCGAGTTGTAAAGCACCTGAATGTGTCTGATAAGTTGCGGAATATAGAGCGCGGCCACGAGTTTTTCGACCTCGGTCACCATTTCCTCGTGTGATGAACTGTTGTAAAGCACTTTCTTCAGGTTTTTGTAGGCAGAAAAAATGTCCTGATAGGCGATACCCGTGGCAGTGTTGATACAGTCGATGATTATGTCGGGTTTGTGCTGTTCGAGCAGTTTGTAGAGAGCCTGGGCTGAGAGAACATCATCGGTCAGGTCATCCATCACATCGTCGATAACGATGCGGCGTCTGTCGGGGTCAGCCAGCATTTCAGGACGCGACATATCCTTGTATTCATTTCTGACGAGGACATTTCCCCACCACGGCACGAAGAAATCTTCGGGCAGGCCGGGGTATGTTTTCTTTAAGTATTCAACTTCTTCTTTGGCTTCGCTCTCTTTAAGAGAGGTGATTATCAACCCTGAGGGTTTTTCGATCATAAGGCGACGGGTAATGGCCTTGCCGACCAATCCCCAGCCACCGAGTACGAGTACTTTTTTGCCGTATATATCCATTTTCTTTTCCTTGAATTAGATTTTTTCCCGTCTTCAAACATACATATAATAATTTTTAGTACAAAGGAGGGTTAGTGTAGAGTGTGGAGTATAGAGTGTAGAGGATTTGTCTCCACACTCTAAACTCTACACTAAAAAACTATACTAAATGCATCCCAGTGAAAAACTTAAAGATGCGTTGAAGGTAAACCCGCTGAACGGACCCTTCTGCAACGGCACACCGTCTGAGCCATCGGGACTGGTCTGGGTGTTGTAGTAGAGCAGACCCCAGTCAGGATTCCCGAGTCCGAAAGTGTAGGTGGCCTTGGCGGTAAAGAACGCCCCCGTTTCACCCGGAGTGCCGAGCATCAGGAAAACACCGGGACTCATGCCGAAGTAATTGTCGATATCGAAATCGTCCTTTTTGCCATAAATTGTGGTTGTTTCGCCTTTAAAGGTGGCTATCGGAAACTCGAGTATGGGTCCACCGAAAATGACCTCTTCACCGAACAACCAGCCTATCGAGAACTGTATACCGGAATATTTAAGTTCGATATCGCGACGGGAAATGGTGCCAGCAGGAACCTTGGCGGGATCGGCTTCCGCAAATATCTTCGCGCTGGAGTTGAAATACCCGAACTCAAGCACCACTCTGTTAGTGATCGTACCCAAGTGGAGGGATATGCCATCGAACATTCCGGGAGATTCCATTTTCTTGGTGATAACCTTATCGCGCTGGTCATTGTAAGAAGCAACGAAATAATCGATTCCGGCTGAGGAGGAAAATATACCGCCGTAACCGGCTCCGGTATATAGTGAGAAACGCTTCTGTCCGTGCAGGACAGAGAAGGTGAGGATAATGAACAAAACGGCAAATCGTTTCACGGTAAACCTCGGTTAATATGCCCGTAAAAAGTGTACGGAAATATAGTTATTTAAATGTGATTTGCCGCGGCAAAGTGAAAATTTTTTTAGTGTAGAGTGTGGGGTGTATGGGGGTGTTAATGCTGGTTGATCAGTTGTTTTCTAAAGAATTCGGCTATTTCGGCTTTTGTGATGTTAACCGTGGGCTTTAGATGGGATGAAATGCTGTTTTCCGGGATATCTCTCACGAACAGAAGGGTCTCGGAGTAGATTATGGGTGAGAGATTTGGAAGCAGTTTTTTGGAGGTTTCGATCAAGGATCGCAAGTTAATGAAATTTTTCGCGATGTAGTAAAGATCGTAGTAGTCGCGCATGGTGTTTCGTTGTGAGATAGCGTTAATTTTTAGGACAGCAATGGTCTCGATCGAAGCAACAATTATGTTGTTTTGTGAAGTGGAGCCTGAAGAGACATCGAAATCAACTCCAATTGCATTCGGGGAGAAGAAAGTTACCTTGACGCCATTTACTACAAGATCGATCTGATAATTTTCATCGAGTCTTATGATCTTGTAACTGTTAAAGTTGGATGAAAAAAATCTTTTTATCGAGGTGATATTAAGGTCTTTATCTATAGAAATGAAATCAAGATCCTCTGACTCGCGGTGTCCTGCCCTCAACGAAAGAGCTGTTCCCCCAACGAGTATATAGTTTTTGAAAAAGGGAAATTTTGAAAATTTCTCAAACAGATCTTTCGTTGCAGCGGGCAAGAAGCCGGGGGCTATTTCAGTATTCAACTTAGATACATAATCCTTATATAGTTGGTCCGTTTTTCCCGTTTGTGCTCTTTTTCGTACTTTTTCACAATTTTTTCAATGCTATCATTACTGCATAGCTTGAAAAGAAGTTCGATATCTTCAATCTCACCGTTGAACAATACATGTTCGATCACCACCTCTTCAGGCAGCTCCTTCGTCTTGTCATACGAC
>RHKR01000186.1 GCA_008363265.1 Chlorobiota bacterium | reverse complement strand
TAAATAATTTGTAAAAACATTGAAAAACCACCAGGCAACCGAGTTGTTTCGCGACTTTCTCAAGCGAGGAAACAACCGTATCACCCCTGAAAGATTCGAAGTACTCGACTCAGCACTCGAGTTCGACGGACACTTTTCCGCAGATGAGCTCTTCATTTCGATGAAAAACAACAATTCGCGAGTGTCAAGAGCCACTGTTTACAACACCCTCGAACTCCTTTGTCAAGCTGAACTCCTTTCCTTACGAAATTTTTCAAACAAGGTGAATTACTACGAGAGTAACTTCAAGAGGCAGAACCACTTCCATTTGGTCTGCATCGATTGCGGAAGGATTGTAGAGTTCACCGAGAGCAGGATCGAAGAAATATCCAAAGACATCGGGGAAAAACTGGGGTTCAAAACTTCAAGCTATTCATACAACATATTCGCGCGATGCGAGAAAAAACCGGATTGCCCCTTCTTGAATGGAAAATCGAACTCTTGATAATGCCCGGAAAGGGAAATATATAACCATCATGGCCCTGCCTCAGGGATTGATGAAGGTGCAGCTTATCAGGCTGGGGATCAGTGAAGGCGACAGAGTATTCTGCCTTGAACGCCTGCCGGGTGGCACGGTTGTGATCCAAAAAAACAGGCAGGAGATCGCCCTTGGGCATGAACTTGCCAAACAAATATTAATTTCAGAAGAACTTTAACGCATGAGAACCGAGAATACGGGCATTAAATTAAGTCCCGAAGATCTTTTACAAAATAAACAATTCACACCCGCGATCACTGATCGCAAGAGGGTGGTGCTTGTCGGCAATCCCAATGTCGGAAAGTCATTGGTATTCAATCACCTCAGCGGTCTGTATGCCGATGTCTCCAACTTTCCCGGAACAACCGTTTCAGTCAGCCGAGGCACTTTTGGGAATTACGATATTCTCGATACCCCGGGCATCTACGGCGTTTCCTCTTTCAACGATGAGGAGCGGGTAGCAAGGGATGTGATCGTTGAAGCTGACATTATTCTTAACATAGTGAATTCGCTTCACCTTGAACGCGACCTGTTTCTTACGAAACAATTGATCGAGATGGGGAAAAAGGTCTCCATAATTCTGAACTTCAGCGATGAAGTGAAGAGAAAAAAGATCAAAATTGATGCCGAAAGGCTCTCTGCACTCTTCGGGGTGGAAGTTATAGAAACATCCGCCATCTCAGGCAACGGGTTTGACCTCCTGCCTGAAGCAATAGCGAAGGCCAGAACCGGTTTTGTTAGTGGTGAGATAACCGGAAGGCTTAACCAGCACATCGTTAACAATCACGGCAGGGGCGTTGCACTTCTTGTTGCCGAAGGTGACGAGGAGGTTTCGTCCAAATTCGGTTACGAGCCGGGCACAGCCGACGACCGCGAGACCATTTACATCGAAAGAAGAAAAACGGTTAACGAGATAATCTCCGAGGTTGAATACGAAGATACATCAAAGGGCCGTTTCTTCAACAAACTGGGTTCATACTCACTTAATCCCGTGACAGGTATCCCGATCCTTGCGTTTATGCTTGTGGTTCTTTATTATCTGATCGGCGATGTTGTCGCGCAGCAGGTGGTTGGATTCACCGAGGATGTTGTTGGTAAAAAGTATTTTGAGTTTTACACTAAGAAAACGGTGAGTGAATTTGCTGCCGTTGATATCACAGTAGCGCAACTTGACGCAGACGGAAACCAGGTAACATCCAACACGTTCAACTTCAAGGATGGATTACGATACAATCAGCCGCAGAAACTTGCTTTTGAGCAGGCAGCATCCGACAAGGATTCCGATGTCACATTTGATTTCAAGAATCCCATCGTGAGGCTCTTCTTCGGTGAGTTCGGCGTATTCAGTATGACAATAACATACCTGCTTTTCCTGCTTTTGCCTCTTGTGATCGCTTTCTATTTTGTGATGGCGATGCTCGAAGATTCAGGGTATCTGCCCCGCCTTGCCACAATGATGGACAGGTCACTTTCGCGCATCGGACTGAACGGAAGGGCGATAATACCGATACTTCTCGGCTTTGGTTGTGTGACCATGGCCACTATCACCACAAGAATTCTCGGTACTGAAAGAGAGAAAACGATTGCCACGGCGATACTTCAGTTCGTCATTCCGTGCTCAGCCCAGCTTGCGGTTATCGCGGTGCTGGCGGGGACTGCCGGTCCAACCGCCACAATCGTTTATGGTTCGGTGATCGTTGCGATGATGATCACGGTATCGACTGTGCTGCACAAAATGTTACCCGGACAGAGTTCACCGCTTTTAATCGATCTTCCCATGATGCGCATACCCCGGATCGATAATATCCTTAAAAAGACATGGCACAGGACTGTCGGATTCATGAAGGAAGCTTCGGTTTGGTTCTTTGTTGGCGCACTGGCAGTGGGGCTGATGGAGATCACAGGGTTGCTTCAGGTATTCACAGGTTTTCTCGAGCCACTCACAGTTAACTGGCTGAAACTTCCGTCAGAAGCATCGGTTGCATTCGTAATGGGTACTGTAAGACGTGATTTTGGCGGTGCCGGACTTTATGACCTCGCTCTTTCGCCGATGCAGGTGGCTGTGTCACTGATAGTTATAACCCTTTTTGTCCCGTGTATCGCATCATTCATGGTGATGCTCAAAGAACGCGGATGGAAAGAGGGATTCGCTATCTGGCTCAGCGCATGGGTTATCGCATTTCTCGTGGGTGGCCTTACCGCCATGGTAGTAATTTAAGAACCGGCAGGATAATGAAATGGTGAAATCAGAGTACCCGATCTATTGGGAAAAGAATGGCTTCAGCATCAAGATATTTTGCTCGATCCCGGCGATAGCCACCGGCATCCTTCTGAAGGCCGGGGAGTCGAAGATCGTTATCGATCCGGGTGACGGGATTCTTAGAGATCTGAACGATGAACTCGAACCGGAAGAGATACTCTCGGTCACAGACGTATTTGTTACCCACGGCCATCACGACCACGTTGGGGGCGTCTGGTCGCTTCTTACATACCTGCGTGTTATGCGCAAGAGGACCCCGCTCTACATCTGGTATCCCGAGGGATGCTCGGAAATAGAAAGTATCTACAACGCTTTCCGTACTGTTTATTCGAACAGTATCTCATATCCCATCATTCTCCGTCCGATAATGGACTACAAAAGATTCGTCAGACGTGGTGTCGCTATCAACCCATTCCCGGTAAAACACAGTGAAACAACAGGAAATGGTGATGAAACGCGTTTTGTTCCAGCACTTGGTTACAAATTCACCTGGAACGGTACAAAGATCTGCTACGGAGGCGATACCGCCTGGTGCCCTGAACTCGCCAGGAACGCGAAGGGTTCAGACCTGGCGATCCTCGAAGCGGGAGAGGACGAAGACAGCGTTCCCGGTATGCATATGACCATGGAAGAAGCTGATAAGATCGGAAGATCGGCGAAGGAATTTTTCCTTGTGCATGTACCGCAGTAGAATGTTAATTTAAGTTTTTGTTTTTTATTTTTTTCTTTCATTCCCAAATCCGGAGCAACTGAATGAAGAGCCTTCTGACTCTTGTCTTGTTATTTAGCCTCTCAGTATCGATCAACGCCCAAAGCAACAAAGAAATGACCTTCGAAGGTGAGAAGAGGATCAAAAACCTCAGAATGCTCACCGATGGCGGTGAGAATGCTGAAGCTTACCTCTCATTTGACAATAAGAGACTTATCTATCAAGCCAAGATCGACGGTTTCGAGTGCGATCAGATCTACACAATGAATATCGACGGCACCGACAAGAAACTTGTTTCGACCGGCCATGGAAGAACCACTTGTTCTTACTTCCTTCCCGGTGACACAGCAATAATATATGCCAGCACTCACATTGCCGACCATAAATGCCCCAAGAATCCTGACTTCTCAAAAGGTTATGTGTGGAAGCTTTACGACGAGTATGAACTCTTCATCGCGAGTGCAGACGGAAGCAACCTGAGACAGGTAACGAAGAACGATTCGTATGATGCTGAAGCGACTGTATCCCCAAAAGGTGATAAGATCGTTTTTACATCGCTCCGTGACGGCGACCCGGAACTTTATGTCTGTGATATTGACGGCAGCAACCAGACCAGGATCACTTTCGAAAAAGGATATGACGGCGGGGCTTTCTTCAACGCCGATGGTTCAAAAATTGTCTTCAGAGCAAGCAGGCCAATTACTGAAAAAGAGCTTCAGGACTATGATGAACTCGTAAAAGAGAAACTTGTACGTCCCGGAACCCTTGAAATATTTGTAGTCGATCCCGATGGAAGAAATCTGAAACAGGTCACAAATTTTGGAAAGGCAAGCTTCGCGCCATTCTTTCACCCAGACGGCAAAAGAATCATTTTCTGCTCCAATGCAATGAGCAAAGACCCCAGAAACTTCGATCTCTACATGGTCAACATTGATGGTACAGGACTCGAGCAGATCACCCACAATGAGACATTCGACGGATTCCCAATGTTCACCAAAGACGGTAAGCACCTTGTTTTCGCTTCAAACAGATTCAACAAGTCGAAAGGTGATACCAACGTATTCATAGCTGACTGGGTTGAAACCGGAGAATAACATGAAGAAGGCCGGTTATTTACTACTACTGCTGTTTGTTGTCTCGACCGGGTACATCCATCCTCAGGATTCAGTAACCCGCAGATTTTATTCACCGAAGTATACATTTGAGCAGCTTGACCGAAAACCTGTTGATTCAACCATGGTGTTCAACACCATGTACGTCTACACTCCGAAAGGTTACAAGAACAGTAACAAGAAGTATCCACTTGTCTATCTGCTTCATGGCTGGGCTGGTTCTTCGCGTGACTGGAAGCAGAATTACGATGTTCAGAAACTTGCCGACAAGTACGGCATGATCATAGTTCTCCCTGACGGTTACTACGATTCGTGGTACGTAAACAGCTCTTCAAAAAAAATGTTGCAGTATGAATCAGCATTCAAGGAGAGGATAAGGAAGTACATCGAAGACAGCTACCGGGTTGATCCAAAGAACAGGTTCATCACCGGACTCAGCATGGGTGGTCACGGCGCGGTAACCTTCTACCTTAAGAACAGGGGATACTTCAAGGCGGCCGGGTCGATGAGCGGTATTCTCGATATCACAAAGTTCTCCGATAAGTGGGGGATCAGTAAGCGCCTCGGTACATATAAGAAGAACAAGAAAATCTGGGAGAACAACTCTGCCCTCCACCTTCTAAAAAGTTATAAGGGGAAGAAACAGGATTTGCTGCTCTTTGTTGCCTGCGGCAAGAAAGATTTTGCCTTCAAGGTTAACGAAAGCTTTAACAAGGAAGCGAAGGCAGGGAAGGTCCCTATCTTTTATCTCGCGGACAAGGGCGATCACAATTGGGATTACTGGACATCACATGTAGATCAGCAGATGCTTTTCTTCAGTCTTGTTGCCCAGGGTAAAAAGCCTGATGAGATCAAAAAGATACTGAAACTGTAAAAAAAGAGGCTGCCCGGTCGCAGCCTCTTTTTTTTTGTGTGTAATTTTTACGGGTAATAGAGTTTTGAACCCGGACCGAGAGGGAGATCGAGGCTTATCCACCCGACGAGCAAGAGTGACCAGATTATGAAGAACACGATCGTATAGG
>RHKR01000185.1 GCA_008363265.1 Chlorobiota bacterium | reverse complement strand
GATATAAAGAATATCAACGAGACCCTCTTCATGATCGACCACTCCAGGTTCTCCGAAGCGGTGTCATTCATTGCCTCTGCATCCGAGGTCTATACCGCCGGGCTGGGCATCTCTTATCTTCTGGCCGAAGTGCTGGGCTACCAGCTCACGCAGGTGGGGATAAAAGCGCGCAACTTCCGGAACGGGTGGGCTTCACTTCAAGAGGAAAGCCTCTTTATCACCGAGAAGGATGTTCTGATCATATTCTCTTTTCCTCCATATTCGCATGAAACGATCGAACTTGCCCGCTCCGTAAAGAAGAGAGGGGTTAAGGTTATCGCGATCACGAACAAATCGACCTCACCCGCCGCCTCGATCTCGGATATAGCACTCACCGTTAAATCGGAGAACATGCTCTATACCAACTCGTTCGCGGCAATATCAGTAATAATAAACGCGATCACTACGGAAGCCGCGAGGCTTAACAAGAAAAAAGCGAAGGAATGGCTTAAGAAGCTCAACGAGATCGAGCAAGGCCACCTCATCAATTAACAAGAGGAGATCATGAAAAGATTTATTCTTTTTCTTCTTATCATTGTCCCTGTAGTGCAGGCCGGTATCACCGGCAAGCTCTCAGGAAGGATCACCGACGCGATTACGGGCGAACCCCTGATCGCTGCCACGGTTATGATCGAGGGTACCAAACTTGGTGCATCGACCGACTACGACGGCCGGTTCATCATCCTTAATGTTCCGCCGGGGGTCTTTTCGGTGAAGGTCACCTATGTCGGCTACGAGCATCTTACCGTCTCCGGCGTTAAGATCGTTGTCGATCAGACCACAACCCTCGATTTCAAATTAAAACCGGTTTCGATGACAACGGAAGAAGTGGTGGTTACGGCCAACACGCCGTTGATCCAGAAAGATCTTACCAGCTCGATCTCCGTGGTCGGCCGCGACGAGATCGAACTGTTGCCGGTAGGGAATTTCACTGATCTCCTTTCGCTTCAGGCCGGTGTGGTCGGTAGCGGCTCAAACCTCCACATCCGTGGCGGACGCTCCAACGAGGTCGCTTACATGATCGATGGTATGTATGTTACCGATCCGCTCCTCGGCGGTTTGGCCACTAACATCAACAACGATGCCATCCAGGAAATGTCGCTCCTCTCCGGTACATTCAACGCCGAGTATGGCAACGCCCTCTCGGGTATCGTTAACATCGTTACCAGGGACGGATCCGACAAGTTCTCAGGTAAACTCGAGATGCGTACCTCAAATTTCGGCATCGAGCGCTATTCAAAACTCAACGAGATCCGCATCAACGGCAGCTTCGAGGGTGCGATCATCCCCGGCGCGCTCCGTTTCTTTGTTTCGGGTGAGCAACTCAACGAGGGAAGTTACCTTCCGTTCGGATTCAACAACCAGCAGTCGTTCTTCACAAAACTTACCCTTACAGCCATTCCGCAGTTCAGGATCACTATTTCGAACCGCGGAAGTCAGGGCTTGAGACGGAATTACAATCACGACTACAAGTACATCCCCGAGCAATACCTGAAGAACCGTACAGACAGCTGGCAGACAAGTTTTACGGCGACCCATACAGTCGCCAACAATTTCTTTTACGATCTGAAAGCATCCTACTTCAATCAGGGGTACTACTCAGGTCTCGACAAAGATACATCACAGTATATGATTGCCTCAGCCCGTGTGCTCCTATCCACTGCAGGCAATGGCTTCGAGTTTTGGGCGAAGGCTGATCCGTTGGTGATCACTGACTCCCGCACCACCACTTTGGATTTCAAAGGTGACGCGGTATGGCAGTTCAACAGCACCAATGAGGTCAAGTTCGGCGCCCAATTCAAGAGCCACGATCTTAAATTATGGTCGATCGAAGATCCCAAACGTAACTTCCCCTATGTGAACAACTATCAGACCCAGCCGTTTGAAATTGCCGCATATGTTCAGGACAAGATCGAGCTCCCGAGCCTCGTGATCAATCTCGGACTCCGGTTCGATCACATGAACGGAAACGTAAAGTTCCGGAGCAACCCCCTCGACCCGACATCGATCATCGAAGTGAAGCCCCGCTCTCAGGTAAGCCCGAGGGTTGGTATCGCTCACCCGATCACCGAGAAGACGAAACTGCACTTCGCCTACGGACACTTCTTCCAGAACCCCGAGTACCAGTTCCTTTTCCAGAACCAGCAGTACGATATAAAGGTTCGTGAGCCCCTTTTCGGTTCACCCGATCTCGATGCCCAGCGCACCATCGCGTATGAAGTGGGTGTATCACACCAGCTTACAGACCGTGCCGCGATCTCGTTCACCGCTTACTATAAAGATGTAACCGGACTTATCGGAACCCGTTACTACTTCCCGTTCACGGAGGGAAGATATGTCGGCTACACCCTCTACGTTAACGAGGATTACGCCAACATGAAGGGTTTCGAGGTTAACCTTGATATCCGTCCCGACAAATACTTCGCCGGTGGACTTACCTACACCTACTCGGTGGCAAAAGGAAGTGCGTCATCTGAAGACGAGCAGTATCCCGGTTCGAACGAGTCGTCGCAGCTCTACTACCTCGATTTCGACAAAACCCACGTACTCAACGCCACCGCAACATTCATGATCCCCAAGGATGAGGGTCCTGAACTCTTCGGCGAGCGGGTGTTCGACGATATGGATTTCTCTCTCATCTTTTCATACGCGAGCGGATATCCTTACACCCAGTCGGGCCGTGATGTCGGCTTTGTAGTGAAGAACGCTTTAAGGCAACCCTCAACCTGGACACTCGATCTGATGATGGGTAAAGACCTTACGATATTCAACAATCTTCGTCTCCGTCTTTTCGCTGAGATACTTAATCTAACCGATCAGAAGAATGTACTCTACGTTTACCGTGATACCGGTGATCCTGATTACACATTCGTCGGGGGATACTCGAAAGAGTACATGGAAGATCCTTCAAACTACGGCGCTCCGAGACGAATCCGCATCGGTGCCTCACTGAGATTCTAAGCGGAAGGAAACCATTAACATGATATTGAGACGTAAAATGACTGTAATCAGTAAAACCCTTCTCTTCTTTCTGGCAACTGGCTTTTTCCTCTCTCCTGAGGTTACGGCACAGTTGCAGAAGAATGGAGGAGGCTCATCAGTAACGGGTCTTATCGACAGGGCCGGAGGCACGCACAATGCCTCGAATATCGGTCTTTTCTTCGAGAACCGTGGGAAGCTCTATCCCCGCCGCCTTTCACAGGGCCCCTCGGGCGAGTACCCGATCAACAGCGGTCAGCACTATATCTACCGCATGAACCCTTACGTCGGTATCCCCGGAAACGTGATACAGGGAAGATATGTGACCAATGAAGAGTGGGAAGCCGCCTGGGGCTACCACAACAACCAGGGTGCCAAGATCGCATTCTCCGACAACCCCGCTTCATGGCATCCGACCAGAGGCTGGCCGGTCAAAGATGCCGACGGCAACCCCGTGATCAAATCGGATCAGGATTCCTATTGCGCTTACAACGACAGCAACAACACCATCGGCATTCTCGGCATCGAGATGCACCAGACCGGTTACGCTTACGGTGTAAAGTTCGCTCAGGACCTCCTCTTCTTCAAGTACCAGATCATCAACAAGAGCAACAGGGACTACGACTCCCTCTTCTTCACCCTCGTTACCGATATCGATGTCGGAGACGCTTCGGGTGGTGCTCCTGAGTACGCGAATGATAAACTCGGATTCGATACCACGAACAATTTCGTCTGGTTCTACGATAACGGCACCACTTCCGAGTGGCCTTCGGGTAAAACGGGTATGATGGGTGTCTCCCTTCTGGAAACCCCCTTGGTTAACGGCCGCCAGCTCGGTCTTACCGATTTCCACTACGCCCTCTACAACGATGATGAAGTGTCGGATATCGATTCGATCCTCTACGGAAGAATGGCCTCAACCCAGAGCCTGTATAACTCAAACCTGAGGGATAAATACTTCCATATCGGAAACAACACAAATATTCGTTTTGACGATGTGAACACGATCCCGGCCACCGGTCTCGATCTGCTGGCCACTCTCTCCTCGGGTCCGTACCATATCTTCCCGGGTGATACACTCACTTTCTACACTGTGGTTGTGGCAGGTGACAATCTCGCCGATCTGCAGGCCAACCTGGCACAGGCCAATATAATCCACGCTTTCGACTATGAGATCGCGAAACCGCCTGTAACCCCGAAACTTTCGGGCATCGCTTCCGATACTAAAGCCACCCTCTACTGGGATGATAATGCTGAAAGATCGTTCGACTCTTTCTCGGGTCAGTACGACTTCGAAGGTTACAGACTTTACCGCAGCATCGACAAGGGTGTGAACTGGACCAAGCTCGGCGACTTCGATATCCCGAATGATATCGGCATCGACAAAGGCATTCAGTACTCCTACATCGACACAACCGTTACCAACGGCTTCGAATACTGGTACACAATTACGGCATACGACAGGGGAGACTCCCTCCTCGAACCACTCGAGAGCCCGCTCGGCAAAAACCTCGATCAGGTAAATATCGTATCTGTAACACCGCTCTCCTCCGCGCTCGGACGTACGCCTGTAACACTCGACAACATCAGGGCGATAGGCACCGGTACTTCCAACTACACCTTCAATATTCAGCCTGATGACAACGTAAATCTTCTCTCGGGCGAATACAATCTCGGTTTCACCTATACGAACAGAACCGAACGGGGTGTGCTCTGGACAGAGCTCTCAGCGGTAATTTCTGATTCGGCACAGACTAAACCTGAACGTTACGGGGTTTACTTCAAGGCGCCGAACCTCTTCGATTTTGTGAATCTCACAACAGGTGAGAATATCAAAATTGACGTCTCGTACAACTGGACAAGTCCGAACCAGATTATCACGATACCCGGCACCGGAATGCGCGTGAAAGTATTCACTCCCGCCGGAACACCGGTTGAACACCGCCCGAAAAAAGGTGACCTGCTCACCCTCAACTTCGCGGTTGTTGTATCAAAAGATGGCGACACGCTCATTAAACCGAGACCGTTCTATTTCGACAAACTTCAGTCAACCTCCGATGGTATAATCTTCTCGATGTCGAAACCTGACCCCGTGAAGAGCTTCTCAAAGGTTGGCGGGCTCGACAATTTCTCACTCAACTTCACTTCCGTTGATGAAACACTCCTCAAGAACACCCTCTACTTCGTTGAAGTGAAGGGGAGGGGATTCAACAGTGCCGGTGAAGGTTTTGTGAACATAGAAGTGCGTGATACAGCCGTCGGTGCGGCAGCGAAGACCTTCGACTCTGTTTACACCCTCTCCACATTCAGTTTCAACGGTCTCCGTGGAAGGATCGAGTTCAACGCTTCGAACCCTCCGCAGCCGGGTAACCTCTTCTCGCTCGTGTCGATCAAACCGAAAGCCCCGACACTGAAAGACAAGTACGCTTTCAACCTCAAGGCACCGGTTGTAAACACTGAAGCAATTAAAGGTAATCTCACAAAGATCCGTGTAGTGCCGAACCCGTACATTGTTTCATCACTGTATGAGCCTGAATTCGGTGAACTCCGCCGTGAGCCACTCCGTCAGATACAGTTCATAAATCTGCCTCCCGAGTGCACCATCCAC
>RHKR01000184.1 GCA_008363265.1 Chlorobiota bacterium | reverse complement strand
TTTCTTGTTTCTGATTTTTTCATTAAGTGAAAGGGTTATACGGGAAACTTCGATGGCACGGGTAAAGGCAAACTTTCTGATGAGATATTCACGGAGGGAATCAAGTACAACAGCACCTTTGTCGGTTTCACCTGTCTTAAAGTAACTTTCAGCCTTGTTCATCTGACCGGAAACAAAGGCGGGATCAACCCCTTTGTTCGCTGTCACCTTCTGTGCCGGAATTACCGGACAAAGAACGAACAGGAAAAGAATCAGCGATCGTGCTACTTTTGCGGACATCTTAAAAAAGTGCTCCTTGAGAAGCGTTTATCAAATAAATAACCTTCAAATTTAAGCAAAAAATCGTTAGTTTACACATTAGTAAAAAGTATATTTTCAAGTTCTAATGCAACCTGAGATTGTAGCTCAGCGCCCCGGTCGATAAAATGAACCTCTCATTTGACCCCTCAATACCCCGGCACCTCATTGATGCCGGAAGAATCATACGCATTTCCCATTTTTGCGGAACCTTCAATGAAAAGAGTCACCACATTTATTATCCTCCTGTCGATATTCTCCGTCCTGAATGCCGGAGTTCCTGAGGGGATACAGCTTACAAAAACTTCAAAGGGCTATACGATCAGTTTCAGTCTCCCCTCGTTTGAGATGAAGCAGACAGCCAATACAGACGGTAATTTTACAAAGATATCAATACCCGGCTATGGCGTTACAGCCACCCCGGGAAGACCCGAGCTTCCGAAGATCAGTTTTAACCTGGTAGTTGGAAAAGATGAGATTCTCCCCGTGGCAGGGATCATGAGCAGAAAGATTGAAAACCTGACCATGAAGCAGCACGTCTGGCCGTTCCAGGCTCCATGGAGGAGGGATCTCCGCCTCGAGGACAGACCATTCAACTTCGACCGGGATTTCTACCGCTCGGCGGGCAATACCGGCTCACCCGTGATAGAAGTGTCGGAACCTTTCTGGATCGCCGGAATGAAGGGTGTTACGATAACGATCCACCCATTCAATTATATCCCCTCTGAGAAAAAACTTGAAATGGTGCGTGAAGCAACTTTCTCACTCGGACTTTCGGCACCTGTCGGAAGGGCATCAGGGCATTCAGAAGTGTATGCAGGGTTCTTCGATGGCTTCTTCGCCAATTATGAAAGAGGAACAGTTGAACAGATCAGAAATTATCTAATAATCACCGCCCCTGAATATGAGGCAGGCCTCGCCCCCTTCGTTTCCCACAAGACAGCGAACGGGTTCAACGTCAACCTCTTCACCACCACGGTGGCCGGTACTACAACCACAGCGATCAAAGCATTTATTCAGGCCAGATATAACGACCCGGGGACCAAACCGGAATTCATCCTCCTCGTAGGCGATGTCGACAAAATCCCCGCGTGGACCGGAGCCGGAGAGGGAAACCCCAAAACCGACCTTAACTACGCCCTGCTCCAGGGTACCGATTACTACGCGGACGCGTTCATCGGAAGGTTCTCGATCACAAACACAACTGAGCTGGGGAACATTATAAACAAGTCGATCTACATGGAGAACAACATTGCCACTCTGGCGAAGAACAATGTGTTTATGGCATCGACTGATAATTACTCGATAACCGAAGGTACTCACAACTTCGTGATCGACACATATTTTACCCCGAACGGTTACAGCAATCTTAAACTTTACAGCCACAGCGGAGCCACCACCGGACAGGTATCCGCCGCGCTGAACAGCAACAAGGTTTTCGCGATCTACTCCGGTCACGGTTCCGAGTCATCATGGGCCGATGGCCCTCCGTTCGGACAGTCGGATGTGAGAAACCTGACCAACACTGTGTTCCCGTATGTCTATTCTTTCGCCTGCGTAACCGGTTCATACCAGCTCGGCGAATGCTTCGGCGAAACGTGGATTCGCATCCCCAAGGGGGGCGCATCCTTCTACGGTTCATCGGTTAACTCATACTGGGATGAAGACGACATCCTCGAGAGAAAACTTATCCAGTCGATGTTCGTCGACGGCCTTACAAAAGTTACCCCGATGATGGATATGGGGAAATACCTTACATGCCAGCACTTCGGAAATGTTGGCCCCGGCACAACGATGCTCAGATACCTCGAGATGTACAACCTGATGGGAGACCCCTCGCTCGAAACCAAGAGGAACATCCCTCCCGACCCGACACCTCCGGGACCCGTTACGAATCTTACCGCGGGCGACCCTTGCTCCAACTCGATCACACTGAATTGGACAGCCCCTTATGATTCAACATTCGGCGGCGTTCAGTCGTATGACATCCGCTATTCCACCACCCCGATCGTGAATGACAACGACTTCAACAACGCGACGAGCATTATCTTCGCGGGGCATTCAGACACGCTCGGAACACCGAAGACCTACACGGTGAAGAACCTTGTGTTCTACACAATGTACCACTTCGCGGTCAAGGCAATGGATATGTGGGGCAACAAGTCACCAATGTCGAATGTGGCAAACCTCAGAACACTTGAAGGACCACTCTCTGATGTTTCCCCCGGAGTTATCAACCACACGCTTGTAAATCAAACAGTTGTCACAGATACTGTATATATAGCAAATGTTTCGATCCACAATTCCACCCTCGACTATACGGTCGAGTTCGCCAACAGTTCATATCCATCGGGCGCGATCAGTTATTATCTGATCAATGAAGCCCCTGTCTCAGGCTTGAAATCCGGTAAGGATGATCAGGGCACCATACACGGTCAGTCATCCCGCGGCTCGGGTGGCCCCGACCTTTTCGGCTATAAATGGATGGACAGCGATGATCCCAACGGTCCGGTATACGAATGGAACGACATTGCGGCTACGGGGACACCGGTAACTTCATGGACCCCGACGGGAACCATGTCGGCAACCGATGAGGGATACGCCGGTCCGCTGAACCTCGGCTTCAACTTCAAGTACTACGGCAACCCCAAGTCACAGATATACATTTCGACCAACGGTCTGCTGACCTTCTCGGCGATAACATCGAATATCTATACGAACACAAACATCCCGAATTCAGCAACACCGAACGAAATAATATGTCCGTTCTGGGACGATCTCGACGCGAAAGCGCCGGGCACCGTCCACTACAAGCAGGATGGCAACAGGTTCATCATCCAATGGACGAACTACCAACGGTACAGCGGCACGGCCAGTTACACCTGGCAGGTCGTTATCTATTCATCCGGTAAGATCATGTTCTACTTCAAGGAGATGACCGGTACCCTTAACGGCGCGACCACCGGAATCGAGAACGGCGACGGCACGACCGGTCTTCAGATGGCCTACAACGCCAACTATCTTAAGAACAACCTCGCAGTTAAACTTGCGGCCGAACCTGAATGGCTCATCCCCTCGGGCAACATGGCCGGAACTCTCTATAACAGCACAAGAACGGGAATTGTACTCACGATCCGTACCGAGGATTTCACCCTCGGCAACTATTCGATGGATATGATCGTGCGTAGCAACTGTGCAATGCACCCCTTAAGAACAGTGCCGATACAGATCACCCTTGCCGCGACACCGGTTGAACTGATCTCATTCGAAGCTGAACCTGTCAGGGATGAAGTGCTTCTGAGGTGGGAAACCGCCACTGAAACGAACAACCTGGGCTTCACAGTTGAACGCCGCGACAATACCAAGGCAGCCTGGAGTGAGGTTTCGTTTGTCAAAGGTCAGGGCACCACTTCCGCCAAAACAAGGTACTCGCTGAGGGACAAAAACCTGAAGCCGGGCAATTATGAATACCGGATCAGGCAGACCGACCTGAACGGCGATGTGTCATTCAGCAATGCTGTTAAGGTAGAAGTCGGTCTTCCTGATGAATACGCGCTCTACCAGAATTACCCGAATCCGTTCAACCCGGTTACCACCATAACATACGCGGTTCCGGGAGCGGAAGGCACCGGTCCGGCAAATGTCGAATTGAGGGTCTACGATGCACTGGGTAATGAAGTCTCCACGCTCGTCAGCGGAGTGAAAGAGCCCGGTATTCACAGGGCTGAGCTCGACTGCTCAGGCTTCGCTAGCGGAATCTATTTCTACCGGATGACCGCAGGCAAGTTCACTGCGATCCGAAAATTCGTGGTGATGAAGTAATTTCCCTGACATTCAGAAAAATTTTAAGATATTTTCGCAAAAAAAAAGTAAGAAAATCTAAAAATACTTACGAATGGTATTGCAGAAATTCAATAAATTTACTAATTTTGAGTGTTGTTAATCAGTATTCCCTGCTGCTGATTAATGATACATTACTCCCCCTGAAAGACCCTCGCGCAAGCGAGGGTCGTTTATTTTAAATATATTCGCAACTTTTCTCCTTTCCTATCTCAGACTACATTAATTTTCGAATATTTTTTATAAATTGCATCCACGGTGCGCGACTTTACCGGGTTATTGATCTGTAAGACACATTTTTGAAACCGAAGGCCCATCGCTGAAGAGACAAGTATGACTATTGATATGCGTACAATGATAATTGTAGTCGGTCTGGTTCACCTGTTCCAGTTCGCCGTCTTTTATTCGTTGTACAGGATCAATCATAAGTTAGGGGGGCTCAAGTTCTGGCTGGCCTGGAGTGTGCTGGAAGTTGTGGGATTTAGCGCCATGTTCATGCGTGAGATCCCCGGCATCTTCCCGTTGGTGGTGATCCTTCAAAATGGCTCGATTATCGCCGGTATTGCTTGCCTTTATCTCGGCGTGGTTGAATTTGTCGATGGCAAACCAACATATAAAACAGCATTCACCATCTATATCACTTTTCTATTGTTCCTCCTCTACTTTCTTTTTATTCATGATGATACGAGTATCAGGGGCATAATAATCAATATTGCCATCTCTGTCTTTTCGATACTTGTTGGCTTTAAGTGGTTGAGCATGAAAGTGGCCACCCATGCACATATCCCCCGGGTTCTGTCGGCGACATTCTTCATTCACGCCGGTATTTTCATCTACCGGTCGTATGACATGGTTTATAATCCACATACGGCAGAGTTTCTCACCCCGCATATCTGGAACATCATCCCTGCCTTTGATGCATTTTCTGTTTCGCTGATCTGGACATACGGGTTCTTCCTGATGGTTAACAAGCGCCTGATCCACGAAAAAGAGGTAAACAGGGAGTATTTCGAGTCTGCTTTCTATGGATCACCCGATACCATCGTCATCACAAATGTCGGTGAAGGGCGACTTCTTGACTGCAACACTGCCTTCCTCGAGAACTTCGGATTCACACGGGAAGAGGTTATCGGGAGAACAACTATAGAAATAGACCTGTGGGTGGATCTGAAATCGCGTACGAAACTCATCGAAAAGGTTTTGCTCGACGGTACGATTTCCAACCTTGACGCTGAATTAAAACGGAAAAACGGCGAGATCAGAAATTGCCTTATCTCATCCACGATAATTAAAAGTGACGGCAGAAATGTAATGCTTAGTGTGGTGAAAGACATCACACCGATCAAACAGTTTGAGGAAGAGGTTAAAAGATCTGAGGAAAAATACAGACTGCTGACGGAGACCACTCCCGATTTTGTTCTCATGCACGACACGGAGGGAACTATCCGGTATGTCAACTCATCGGCTTTGAATGTTCTGGGATATTCACAGGA
>RHKR01000183.1 GCA_008363265.1 Chlorobiota bacterium | reverse complement strand
AAGCCGTGCTTGTGTCATCGCGGCTGAGACGAGGTTGTTCGAGCACCAGATGAATGGGATGCCCATGAAGAAGGGCTGCGAAACGCCGCGCTGGTAGAGTTTTTCGAGTCCGTCGCGGTAGTAGTTAAGAAAGTCATTTGACTGTTCACTACCCGAAGAGGCAATTAGAGCATGTCCGAGATTGATGAACGGGTACCACTGGTAATGTGATGCGGTGTCGGCACCGATCCATGGGGTAACAGGCTCCTTGTTGCCGAACGAGGTTGCATCCTTCAGGAAATTCTCATCACCCGTGACCGAATAGAGTTGCGCGGCGGCGAGTTCCATGTCATCCACCCAATTCTCCTCCTCATAAAAATATGGCGCGCGGCAGGGGGCCGTCTGGGAATAGCCGGGGTATTTCAGGCCGTACTGATACGCTTCAAGAGCCTTTTTCTGAAGTGTCGCCGCAAAGTCAGGGTAATATTTCTGAAGAATCTCCGACCCAAGCGACATTGTCGAGGCAAACTTTCCCGCGATCGATGAAACACCCGTTGATCTGCTTTGATGTTTAAAGAGACCCTGCGGTTTGCCAGTAACACGGTAAACCGGTCGGCCAGGACCCTCCCGGTATTTAACCGAGTCCTCCGTTGGGAGGCGGAACATCATATGATCACGGTCGTCGGCGATCTGCTGGTACATCTCCTCACCTCCTGGGTACATCCGGTTCAGCCAGTCGAGGCCCCACTTCGCTTCATCGAGCACATCAGGGATACCGTTCGCTCCCCGGTCGCCATTGGCATCAAAGTGATCGCCGAATGCCGCGGGGTTTCTCTTGTAAGCGTAAAGGAGATGATACACCACCGTCGCTGATGTTGTCGCGTACCGGAGGTAGTCTGAGGCGTCGTGCCAGCCACCTTTTACAGGGATGAAGGATGAAGGCTGAGGGATGAAATTTGAAGGCTGATCCGCCGCGGGCGGACTGAAGGATGAATCGTTATAAACGGGGAAGCCGTCGTGGGTGTGGCAGGAGTCTTTTAACCAGGGGTTGTAGCCGCAGCGCTGCTGGCGCATGTATTGCAGAATGAAATCGGCGGTTGAGTTGTAAACTGTGTCGGAAATTCTGAAGTTGGGGGATGAGGCATTTCCTGCTATGATTTTGTAGGTGCCGTCGGTTTTCAGGTCTGAGAAATTTAGTCTTGCAGTGTTTTTGAAGTTGCCGAGGGTGCCGAAGGGTTTAAGTTCATTGGATGTGAAAACCGTTTTGCCGGTGAAGATATCTTCAATTGTAAAACTAATTGGAAGTGTTTCGCTTTCCCACATCAGAACCGCGACTTTTATCGCGTCGCGCTGGTATCCGAGCTGGTTTATCCGGATAACGGATTGGGGGAGGATGTGGGTGAATGCAATCAGGAAAATTATGAGAAGATAATTTACGCGGCTCATTTTTGATTCAGATTATTGAGAAATCAGATATCAAAAATAAGTTATTTAAACCGCAAAGTCTGCAGAGAGTTGATAGCACGCGGATACACGCTGATTTTACGGATTTTCGCGGATTTCTTTCTGCGTTCATCTGTCTAATCTGCGTGTATCTGCGTCCCTCCGAAAACATCTGTGTCATCCGCGTCCCCTCTGCTCCGTCGTGTCGGACTGCGGTTTAGATAAAGCTAATAGCTAATAGCTAACAACTAATAACTATTATTCCGCTTTCTTCATCAGCTTCAGGAACTCTTCGCCGTTGACGAAGCCGGTGAGGCGCTCCACTTCTTCGCCTTTGGCGTTGAAGATGAGGACGGTTGGCACGCCTTTGATGTTGAAGTCTTTCACCATTTTCTTTACGGCTTCGTCGCCCGCTTTGGTGAGGTCGGCCTTTAGGCTGACGAAATCCTTGCTTGCTTCAACGACGGCGGGATCGACGAATGTGATCGCGTCAAGTTCTTTACAGGGGATGCACCAGTCGGCATAGAAGTCGATGATGATCTTCTTCTCTCCCTTTGCGGCGTTGAAAGTGGTGTCGGAGTATGATTCAAACTTCACTTTTGTGCCTGCTTCGGCTGAAGTGTTGGCGGGGAACCACCACACTGCCAGTCCGATGAACACAACAGAGAGGGCATATTTGAAAATTCTGAATGCTTTCATCTTCTCATCAAGCGGATCGAAGATGGCAAGGTAAGGCACCGATATGATGATATAGACGGGCAGAAGGTAACCTGACCATTCCTTTGGAAGCAACGGCAGAATAAAATAGATCGCCATACCGATCATGATAACGCCGAAGATGTGTTTGATCCCTTCCATCCACATGCCGGCTCTCGGGAGGGCTTTCAGCTTTCCTGAGAATAGAGCGAGGATGAAATACGGGGTACCAAGACCCACAGCGAGGAAGAAGAAAAGTAGGAATCCGATGGTCACATCGCCTATCTTTGCCACATAGGTTACCAGTCCGAGAACGAACGGTCCGATGCAGGGAGCGGCTACAATTCCCATTGTAAGACCCATGAAGAACGCGCCATAGAGTCCTGTTTTTGCTCCGCCTGCCTTGTTCACGAGTGAATCGGGGAGCTTGAACTCGTAGAATCCGAACTGGGAAAGGGCGAGTGCCACAAAGATAAGGGAGATGATCACGAGTACATACCACTCCTGCAGGAGGGCACCGAGGATGCCGCCTGTGAGAGCTGTTACCACACCGATAACGGAGTATGTGATCGCGATACCCGCAACATAAAGGAGACCCATTATCGCAAGTCTGGAGGTTCTTCCTTCAGCCTGTCCGCCGAAATATCCGATCGTGATCGGGATCAGGGGGTAAACGCAGGGGGTGAGGTTAAGTGCAAGACCACCGAGAAAAACGAAGAGAAGTGAGAAAAGGAGTCCGCTCTTCTCGAGTGTTGAGGAGACATCATCATCTTTTGCCTCTGAAACGGTGGCAGTATCTTTCGATTCGAATGACTCGAGGGAAACTGAATCCGCGGCTTCTTCGAGGGCTTTCAGGGAATCGAGTTCAGCGAGGGAGTCTTTTTCAGCTTCTGCTTTTTTTATTGAGTCGGCTTCGGCATCCTTGTCCTTCGACTTGTCGTTGTACTGGAGTCCTGAGGGGGCAAAAGCCCCGGCGTTCAGTTCACGAACCGAAGCATCCTTATTTGCGACCTTCACCGTGATCGTTGTTTTAGCATCGTTCGGAGGGAGGCAGGAGTGATCGTTGCACGCCTGATATTCAACCGTCACGTCAAGTTTGTAGTTGCCGGGTTTAAGGCTTTCCGGTATTCTGACCTTGGCAAAGATGGTGATATTGCCCTCATAAACCGAAACAGGTTTATCCGAGAACTCAAATGTGTAATCCTTCGCGGCCGGGTAGCGGGTACCGGTGGTTTTAATACCGTCCTTCGAAGTGATCGAAAGAACAGTAGCGATCAGGTTCGCTTCCTTCGGCTTGTTCGAATTGATGTGGTAGCCGGCATCGATACTCGCTGGGACGGCGATCTTTATCTCATCACCCGGCTTCACCTGATCCCTTGAGAGAAGGGGAGTACCGAGTGTAAGTTTGTCACCACCTCCGAACTGAGGTGTGGCCGTGAATGAGATCAGTGCAACTAAAAGGGCGGTCAGGACCGTCATTTTCTTCATTATCTGCTCCATCTTTGAACGATTGGGAATCTTCTTCCGTAACCAAAAGCCTTGTTGGAAACACGCAGCACGGGCGCGCCCTGTTTCCGTTTGAATTCGTTTCTATCGACCATGTTGAGTATCTTCCGGACCAGGTTTTCATCGCCGATAACCGGGGCGATCTCGTCAACCTCTTTGTTCTCCTCGAGGTACATCCTTAAAATGTGATCGAGAACAGGATATGGCGGCAGGGAATCCTGATCGGTCTGATTGGGCCGCAATTCCGCCGAGGGTACCTTGTCGATTATCTCCCTCGGGAGAATCTCCTCATCTCTGTTAATATACTCACATAACCTGTAAATATCAGTTTTGTAAACATCGCCGATCACCGAGAGGCCGCCGCACATGTCGCCGTAAAGAGTGGCGTAGCCTGTGGCGAGCTCCGATTTGTTACCTGTAGTAACAAGCAGGTGGCCGAATTTGTTGCTTATCGACATCATATAGAGGCCGCGCACGCGCGACTGCATGTTTTCCTCGGTCACATCTTCCGGGCGATCCCCGAAAACCGGTTTCAGCATCGCTTTAACCGATTCGAACACGGGTTGAACGGAAACCATACTGTGTGAGATGCCAAGGTTTTCGATAAGTTTCAGGGAGTCGTCGATGCTTCCCTGGCTTGAGAATTCGGAAGGCATCAGGTTCACGAAAACATTTTCGGCACCAACCGCTTTAACCGCGAAGTAGGTTACGATGGCTGAGTCGATCCCACCACTAAGGCCGAGGCAGATCGACTTAAAATTCAGTTTGTTGCAGTAGTCTTTCAGTCCGAAGATCAGCGCGTTATGCACTTCTTCCTCAAAACTTCCCTCAACCGCGGTTACAGGTCCACCTTCTGAAGTGGTGTCGTAAATAAAATAATCCTCTTCGAAGGTTTTGCCGAGATGCATCAGGTCACCGTTATCGCGGAAGCACATGCTGGCTCCATCGAAGATCAGTTCTGTTTGGGTGGCAGCACAGCAGACATAGACGATGCCCACCTTGTCTTTGCGGGCTATCGTCTGCAGCATCTTGTAGCGCGATTTCCGTTTTCCGTAGGAATAGGGGCTTGCCGAGATGTTAACCAGAAGGGTGGCCCCTTTTTCGATCTGCTCCTTCACGGGATCAACGGGGTAGAGGCGTTTTTTCCAGTAGTCTTCATCGTTCCAAATATCTTCACAAACGGAGAGCCCAATCTTTTCACCCTTGAATTCAAACACCTTCACTTCATCCGCTGCTTCGAAGTAGCGGACCTCATCGAAGACATCATAATTGGGGATGAGCGACTTGTTCTGCACCTGCGCTATCTTTCCGTTCAGGCAGAAGAGGGCACTGTTCTCAATGTTCGTGCCGATGTTATCCTCAAACTCGGTTATAGAGCCGAAAACGAGCGCGGTTTGCCCATTGGTAACCGCAGCTATTTCAGAAGCTGCTTCAGCAACTTTACAGCGAAATGTGCGCTTCTCAACGAAATCGAGAGGCGGATAACCTGTGAGGGCCAACTCCGGAAACACGGCCAGATCGGCGCCGTCTTGAACGGCGTTGTTATAACCGGCAATTATTTTCTTCTTATTACCATCAATGTCCCCGATGATGGGGTTTATCTGGCAAACGGCAATCTTCATTTTTCAAGAAATTTAATAAATACAAACCATCAATATACGCAATCGCGAAAGTATGACACGGGCAAAGCGAGGTACACGATCGAACCGGTGTTAACGGAATTAACATTTAGATAATCATGGCTTAACATTGTGTTAACATTCAAAGGCGAAATTTGGAGCGTCGAAGAAAAATAATTTGAGGAAACAAATGTCAAGCAACTTCACAATGAAGAAATTCACTTTTTTAATTCTTTTTTCGTTCTTTATACCGTCAGTGTTCGCACAGACGGGGACAATCTCCGGTAAAGTGACCGGGAAGAACGGAAACGATAAATTGCGAAAGTACCTGAGGGCACTTACAAACTTAAAGTTTCATTTATTTCATATAACACCGTTATGATTGAAAATGTAACGGTGAAAGCAGGACAGACCACCAAGGTTGATGTGACGCTTGAAGAAGCTACAGCAACGATGAAGGAAGTGGTCGTAACGGCAGAAGCTCTGCAGAACACTGAGTCTTCGATCGTTAAAGAGCAGAAAAACTCTCTCGAGATCGTGGAGGGTATTTCAGGGGAGATGATCAGCAAGAACGGAAGTTCAGATGGAGCTGATGTTCTTAAGAAAATGACCGGTGTCACCATATCTGACGGTAAGTTCGCCTACATCAGGGGAGTGGGTGACAGATACAACAACACCATGCTTAACGGCGCCAACCTCCCCAGCACGGAGCCCGAGAAGAAATCGTTTTCATACGACATCTTTCCCGCAAACCTTATCGAGAGCATAATAACAGCCAAAACATTCACTCCTGACAAACCTGCAGATTTCACAGGCGGACTGGTGCAGATAAAGACGATCGAGTTCCCTGAAAAACTCTTCCTGAACCTGAGCATGTCATCAAGTTACAATATGTTTGGTACAGGAAAAGATGCCCTCACCTACAATGGCGGATCAAGATGGCTTGGGACGGATGACGGCACCAGGGCTCTCCCATCGGCCGTACCCGGATCAAGACTTGGAAGTTCAGACCCGGCGGCACTACAGACGATCGGAAGATCATTCTCGAATAGCTGGGCAGTTAACACCACATCTCTCCCTGTAAACGCGGGGTTCAATCTTTCATTTGGTGACAAGTATTCATTCTTTGGTGATGATCTTCTTGGAGTTATCGCTTCACTTACTTACTCGAACTCGAACGAAGCCCAGGAGATCGAGAGAAATAACTATACTTTCGATGGTCCCCGTTATGAGTATAACGGTCGTAATTACAAAAATTCCGTGATGATCGGTGGATTGCTTAATATATCATATAAAATAGGGTTAAATAATAAGTTCAGCATCAAGAATGTGTTCAGTCAGAACTCTGATGACGAGGTGACCAATTTCTTTGGACCCTACTACAATAATCCCGACTACCGTGACCAGACCTCGATGCGATATGTTACCAGAAATCTCTTCTCATCACAGATTATCGGTGAACATTTTCTTGATCTGCTGAATGGCCTCAAAATAACCTGGAACGCGAATTACGCGCAGTCGAAAAGAAACGAGCCTGACGCGAGAAGGTATGTTTACTCAAAATCTCTTGATGAAAACGAGCCGCTCAGATTTCAGCTCGATCAGTCGCTCGCAACCCGTTACTATGGTGACCTGATCGATATCAACAGGGGAGCGAACATTGACTTCCACTTCAAACCTTTTGAAAACCCGAACATGCCTGCTATAAAAACCGGGTTTGCCTACGACCTTAAGAACCGTGATTTCAGTGCCCGCAGTTTTGGGTTCAAGAACAAGCCCGGTGGAAATTTCATGACGAAAGACAGTATCCTGCAGCTTTCAGTTGACAAGATATTCGATCCCGCGAACTTCGGTCCGAACTTCATAGAGATCACTGAGATCACTAAGCCTTCTGATTCATACAACTCGAATCAGTCGATAATGGCAACATATTTCGCGGTTGATTTTGCTTACGAAAATATCTTCAAACTGGTTACCGGAGCAAGATATGAGTATTCGCGCCAGGAACTGGCATCAAAAACCCTCACAGGTGAAGAGGCGAAGACAACCCCCGAGTACCACGATATTCTCCCGGCTGTTAACATAACTTACCATCCGATCGATCAGATAAATGTAAGACTCGCTTACTCAAAGACCCTCGCGAGACCCGAGTTCAGAGAGATCGCTCCTTTCAGTTACTATGATTTCCTCGAGAACGAGATCGTTCAGGGTAACATAAATCTGAAAAGAACTCTCGTGAACAATTATGATATAAGATTCGAATATTATCCCGCAAGGGCCGCTGACCTGATCGCTTTTGGATTCTTTTATAAGAGTTTTACCGACCCGATCGAGCAGGTATTCCTCCCGTCATCATCGTTCGAGCCCATGCGTTCATTCAAGAACGCGGCCAAAGCAAACAACTATGGTGTCGAACTTGAGTTAAGGAAGTCGCTTGATTTCATAAGCCCCGCTCTCTTTGGCCTCGCTTTCGTTGGAAACGCCAGCTACATAAAGTCTGAAGTGGAGTTCGACAATCAGAATCAGACAGGCACAACTTATCAGGAGACCTCCCGTCCGATGCAGGGTCAGGCAGAGTATGTACTTAACGCCGGTTTCTACTATGAATATTATGAAGGCGGTTTCTCCGCTTCACTGATCTACAACAAAGTGGGTCAGAAGATACTTAAAGTCGGCTTCGGCGGTCTCGGTGATGTAATTGAAATGCCGAGAGACCAGGTTGACTTTACGGTTTCACAGAGTATTACAAGAGATCTCTCACTCAAGTTTGCCGCGAAGGATATACTGGCTCAGGACTACATGTCGATCCAGAGAGCTCCCGGTGGTGACAAGACCGCGCTTAGGATAAAGAGAGGGGCAGACCTTTCACTTGGATTTTCATACAAGTTTTAATTCTGTCAACAAACAACAAATAGAGGCAACATGTCCAAAATATTCGTTCTCGTGTTTACGCTCATTGCAGCCACCGCTGTTTATGCTCAGATCCCGCTGCAGGGTGATATTACGACCAACACAACGCTAACCTCGAACAATACATATGTTCTTAAAGGATTCGTGCGTGTACAGTCGGGTGCCACCCTTACCATTCAACCCGGCACCGTTATTTACGGTGAAAACAGTTCACAGGGTACCCTTATAATAAAACCCGGTGGAAAGATCATCGCTGACGGTACAGCAAACGCTCCGATCGTCTTCACTTCAGAGTTCACCAAACCGGGTGCTTCACGCCCTCCGACATATGGTGACTGGGGCGGTGTTATCCTCCTTGGCAACGCGCCGATAAACATTCCCGGCGGCACCACTTCGATCGAAGGTCCCGGTGATTCATACGGTGGAACAAACGCGGACGACAACAGTGGAATCCTGAGATATGTACGCATCGAGTATCCCGGTATCGCTTTCAGCCAGAACAACGAGATCAACGGTCTTACTTGTGGCGGTGTAGGAAGAGGTACAGTACTCGACTACATCCAGGTAAGCTACAGCGGTGACGACTCCTTCGAATTCTTCGGCGGAAACGTTAACGCGAAACACCTGATCGCCTACAGAGGCTGGGATGATGATTTCGATACAGATTTTGGATATGGTGGAAAGCTTCAGTTCCTTGTTTCGTTCCGCGATCCGGCGATTGCAGATCAGTCGCAGTCAAACGGTTTTGAATCAGATAACGACGGTACAGGTTCAAACAATACCCCACTTACTTCACCTGAGTGGTTCAATGTGAGCCTTATAGGACCTATCAGCACACCGGGCGCCACAGTGAATGCCAATTACAGAAGAGGCATGCACCTGAGAAGAAACTCGCAGAACAAAATAGCCAACGCGGTTATCGTTGGATGGCCAACCGGTATCCTTCTTGAGAGCACCGGAACCATCAACAATGCAGTTGCAGGCAACAATTATATAAAGAACTCTGTTGTTGCTCAGAGCACGAAAGCTCTTGATACAGCGAGATCGAACGGTACTTTCGTGATCAACACATGGTTCACAACAACCATGAACGGTTCCGTATTAACCAACGCTTCTGAAGCTCAGATGGTTGATCCTTTCAACCTTTCAAATCCTAAAGCGACACTTCAGAACGGTTCACCGCTTCTTACCGGTGGTCTTACACCTCCCGCAGATGGTTTCTTCGATCAGACAGCAACTTTCAGAGGTGCTTTCGGCACAACTGACTGGACAGCAGGCTGGGCCCGTTTCGACGGTACCACTTCAGTTGAAGAATTTGGCAGTGAAATGCCGGTTAATTTCGAGCTGTCGCAGAATTATCCGAATCCGTTCAATCCGACCACAAAGATCAGATTCTCTGTAC
>RHKR01000182.1 GCA_008363265.1 Chlorobiota bacterium | reverse complement strand
GGATGGACAGGCGGAACAGTAACCAATCCTCCGGGAAACACAGGAACTGGTAACGCTTTCTTCACCTATACTCTCGGTGGAGCCACAGCAAACGATTCATGGCTTATCACCCCGCAGCTTCTTAATGTTCAGGCTGGTGACTCCCTGAAATTCTGGTTGAGAAAATTCGGTGCATATGCCGACAAACTTGAGATCAAGATTTCAACAACCACCAACACTTCAACAGCTGCTTTCACAATTAACGTTGCTGACATACCTTTCACAGCCGCTGATTCAGGCTGGTATGCAAAAGCTTTTGCTGTTGGTTCACTCGTTCCAGCCGGTTCAAACATCTACATTGCTTTCAGAAACATCGTAGCCGACAACTTCAATGATGGCGCAGCCCTTTTTGTTGATGACGTAATGGCTGGTTCAGGCGTTGTTCCTGTTGAACTTGCTTCATTCAATGTAACTGCACTTGAATCAGATGTACAGCTCAACTGGGCAACCGCTTCTGAAACCAACAATAAAGGTTTCTTCATTGAAAGAAAAGGTACATCCGGAGAATTTGCTTCAGTAGGATTTGTTGAAGGCGTTGGTACATCAACCGCCGCGAGAGAATACTCATTTGTTGACAGAAATGTTGCAAACGGTACATATACCTACAGACTTCGTCAGGTTGACTATGATGGAACCGCTGATTACTCACCGGCCATCGAAGTTGATGTAACAGGTCCGGCAGTTTTTGCTCTCAGCCAGAACTATCCTAACCCGTTCAACCCTTCGACCATGATCAATTTCGCGCTCGCCACCGACGCTAAAGTTGTTCTCTCGGTTTACAACGTTCTTGGTCAGGAAGTTGCAACCCTCGTTAACGGCAGCATGTCAGCCGGTTCACACAGTGTAAGCTTCGATGCTTCGAAGTTGACCTCAGGTCTCTACATTGCGAAGATCAACGCTGTTGGCGTAAACGGACAGAATTTTGTTTCAAACATCAAGATGATGCTTAACAAATAATCTGTATTCAGATTTCGAAAAGGCTGTCTCAAAAGGACAGCCTTTTTTTATTTGTACCATTTCTTAAATTGCCGTTTTCAAAAATCGATTTATTGTAAAATGACACAACGAATTTTATTACTTCTAATTTTGCTCTCAGTACACGGAATCCCTCAGATGAAGCAGATATTGTATCAAAATGGTAAGATATACACCGGTAATGATAAAGCCAAATTTGTTGAATGTGTGGTCGCCCAAGGCAACCTGATAACCTACGCCGGCGATCTGAAAGGGGCTCGATCGCTTCTTGTGAATGATCATGAAGTTGTAGATCTTGCGGGTGCTTTAATGCTTCCTGGATTGTCTGATAATCATGTTCATTTTGTTTCAGGTGGTGAATATCTCGGAGGGCTCGATCTTCGTCCTGCTAAATCAACCGCTGAATTCAAAGACCGGTTAAAGCAGTATATCGCCGGAAAAGGAAAAGGGGAGTGGATCACAGGTGGTGACTGGGACCATGAAGCGTGGGAGGTAAAAGACCTTCCGACGAAAGAAATGATCGACGACATTTCACCTGATAATCCTGTGTTGATCTCAAGGTTCGATGGGCATATCGCCCTCGCTAATTCACTGGCACTAAAAATGGCCGGTATCGATGCGTCGACCCCGCAGCCTTCAGGCGGTGAAATTAAGAAGAACAGTAAAGGGGAACCTACCGGTGTTTTGGTTGATCTGGCGATGACTTTGGTCTCTAAACTGATCCCACCTGCCTCGGAGAAAGAGAATGAAGCTTCACTCAAACGCGCTCTTAACGAAGCTGCTCGACTTGGGCTTACCATGGTTCATGACATCACTTACAGGAATGATCTGAAAGTATATCAAAAATTTGAGCGGAATAATGATCTCACTTGCAGGATCTATACACGTTTGCCAATTGCTGAGTTCAGAAATCTATCAAATCTCGGGATAGAGAATGGATTCGGATCCGACATGCTGAAGGTCGGGTCACTCAAAGCATTTGCAGACGGATCGCTTGGTGCCGCCTCGGCATGGTTTTTCGAGGGTTACGCTCATGATCCCGGAAACAAAGGTCTGCCGATGGATATCATCACAAATGACAGTCTCAGAAAGTGGGCCATTGAAGCTGACAAGGCAGGGCTGCAGTTATCGATCCACGCGATAGGTGACAGGGCAAACAGCTATATACTTGATATGTTTGCTGAAATTGTCTCAAAAAATCCAGACAGAGACCGGCGGTTCAGGATCGAGCATGCTCAGCATCTAAGATTAGAAGATATTCCAAAGTTCAAGCAATACGGTGTGATCGCTTCAGCTCAACCTTATCATTGCATTGATGACGGTGTGTGGGCTCACAAGAGGTTGGGACACGAGAGGATCAGTTCATCTTACAGGTTCGCTGATCTGCTGAAGGAAGGAGCTCACCTTTGTTTCGGCTCCGACTGGTCAGTTGCTCCGCTGAATCCGTTCCTTGGAATTTACGCTGCAGTTACACGTCGGACTCTGGATGGCAAGCACCCGGACGGATGGATACCTGATCAGAAGATATCTGTTGAGGAAGCGGTGAAAGGCTACACCATCGCCAACGCTTATGCTGCATTCATGGAGGATAAACTGGGAACTATCGAACCGGGCAAGTATGCGGATCTTACCGTGATCGACAGGGATATTTTTTCAATCGATCCGGAACTGATCAAAGAAACTAAAGTATTGAGAACCGTTGTGAACGGGGTGACCGTCTACAAGAAATAACTATTTATTGTATTCGAAGACCAGACTTATCCATTCATTTTCGCCCGTTTTATCGATGAATCTGTAACCCAGATCCTGATAGACGGGCTTTATTATTTCTTCATCGGTTATTAGCAGTCCTGAAAGTATCAAAGTTCCGCCCGGAGCCTGTCTCTCAGCCAGATCGCCGGCGATCGCGAGAAGCACATCACGCTGAATGTTGGCCAGGATAAGATCGAAACCTCTTTCAGTGATATCCCTGGTTTCACAGATCCTGATCTCAACGCGGGATTCGACATCATTTAATTTTACGTTTTCGAGCCCGTTCTCGAGACACCAGTCATCATTGTCGAAAGCTATGGCCCTTTTTGAGCCGAGCTTAACGGCTGCAATTGCCAGAATGGCGGTTCCCGCCCCGGCGTCGAGAACGAATTCCCTGTTGTTTCCGTATTTTTCAAGAAGACCCAGGATCAGCCGTGTGGTTTCGTGTTCACCGGTACCGAAAGACATTTTTGGATCGATCTCGATAATGATCTCATCGGGAGAGGGGGTATAGTCAACGAAAGTCGGTTTAACCGCGAACCTGGTTCCTGCTTTCAGTACTTTCAGGTTCTTCTGCCACTCTTCGTTCCAGTTCTGTCTCTCGAGTTTTTCAACAGAGATGTCGAATTTTTCGAGGACACCCTCCAAGATCAAGCGGTTCAGACCCTCCCTGATCGCGTCTGTCCTGGTGGTTTCAAGCTCTGAAAAGAAGAGTTTTACTGTGTTGCTCTCGAGGTTCATTCCATCAGGTTCAAACATCCAGAGAAACGCCGCATTCTCGTCGTCGAGTGCCGGCTCGGAAACAATATTTAACTGAAAAAAATATTTCATATTTCTAAAATTGATTTGCGTGTTTAAAGGGAAATAGGGATTTTAGAGTTGATGAATTTCTATTTAATTTAAAATCATGTTAATGTATAATAGCAGAGTGACCATGGAGAAACATCTACGATATTCTCAGAAAAACTACACATTCTCGCTGTCAAAAATATTCTTTTTTGCGATAATAATTGCAGGAACGGGTATTTTAAATGCACAGCGGGGAAAACTCTCGGGAGAGATCCGGGACGCTAAGACAGGTGAAAGGTTGCCTGGTGTTGCTGTCAGGATCGACGGGACGACCCTCGGAGGCGTTTCAGATATCGATGGTAAATACTTCGTTCTGAACATTCCCGCCGGAAAATATTCTGTTACCGCCAGCTACGTAGGTTACGCCAAGTACCTGGTATCCAATGTTGAAATAAACATCGACCGGACCACCCAGCTTGACATCAAATTGAAACAATCCACTCTTGAGATGGATGAAGTGGTGGTTGTTGCAGAAAAACCGAAGATCATTAAAGATCAGACCTCTTCAGCTACCACAATCGATGATGAACAGATAGCTGCTGCTCCTATAGAGGGTTTGCGCGGTATTCTTGATCTCACCGCAGGTTTTCAGAAGAATGAGAAAGGCACTTACTCAGTCAGAGGTTCCGGTTCTTACGAAGTGAACTATCAGATCAATGGTGTCGATCAGATCAACTCTGCCACCACATCCCCCGGATCGTTCGGCGTGGAGAAGGCCGACAACTCATGGAAATACGATGTGAACCCGATCGGTGTGCAGCAGATGCAATTGATCTCGGGCGGTTTCTCGGCTGAATACGGTAATGCTCAGGCGGGTGTTGTAAAGGTGGTTCTGAAAGAAGGCTCACCAAGGCTTTCAGGTGAGGTCAGGGTTGAATACAGACCACCCGGACAGTATCATTTCGGAAAATATCTTTATGATCAGTCACTCTATGAATGGCAGCGTTGGGGTACCCTCGACCGCTGGATGGCTTACAAGGATTCATCTTTCTTTCTTCAGGATCTGGGGATTACCTCCGAGGGAAGATACAAGTGGCTTTATGACAAGGTCAGGAATGGAACCGCCACTCCTGATGAGGTTAATGCCTGGAACAATGTTTTGAATCAGGAGATCAACTGGGCTTTCAACACCTGGCTCACCAACCACTCGCCAAGCGATAACAATCCTCTCGGCGTATATGATTACCGCGACAGGGCCTATTCAAAGGTGATGGTCGGTATTGGTGGTCCCCTCGGAAGGGACCCTGACAAGCTGAAATTCTTCTTCTCGGGTGAATACAGAAAAAATCCGACAAGACTCCCAACCTCCGAGAAGGATCAGATTTCGCAGAACTACATGTTGAATCTGACGTACACTCCCACTCCTGCTCACAAGTTTAAGCTGTTGCTTGGTTACCAGCACTACAGAGGCGGTATCTGGTCAGGTTCAAGCGACATCCGCTGGGCGGGTCTTGCTTTTTCACCCCCTTCAACTTCATACAAATATTATGTGCTGATCGATCCGATCAGAACCGAGCAGACAATTACACAGAGTTTGAACTATGTATTTACGATCGATGCCAAATCGTTCCTTGAAGCAACTATCACTCACATGAGTGAAAAGTATGAGCTTCCGTATGAGTATCTTCCGAGTTACTCACAGCAGAGGGACGTGCTCGACTCGTTGTACGACCGGAACGGGGGAAACCTGCTGAAAGCCGGTGCATGGTGGGATACCCAGTATTTCAGAGCGCCGGATGCTTTCAGTACCCTTTACTATCAGGATACACGTACTGAATACTGGGCCGCGAATCTTGATTTCACCAGCCAGATCAATCAGGCAAACCTGTTGAAAGCAGGTTTGAGATTCTACTTCTGGGATTTATATAACAACGGTGTGAACTCAAGATTTAAGGCGAATGCCCTTGTTGCAACCACTGGTGTCGCTGAGTACTACACTGCTCAGCCTTATAACATCGCATTTTACCTCCAGGATAAGATGGAATATGAAGGTATGATCGCTAACATCGGTGTAAGAGCGGAAGCATAC
>RHKR01000181.1 GCA_008363265.1 Chlorobiota bacterium | reverse complement strand
AATTGAAAAAATTGTCCCCCCGACGGTAGAAGCAACGGATAACATTTCACATTTCACATTTCACCTCGCCGCGGCGAGTCATGTTTGGCCTTCTCCTCCCCATTCCATAATTTTCAGGATCAATATTGGAGATTAAGATGAAGTCATTCGATCTGCTCGATACACTTGAAGACCTGCTCATTTCCGTACAAAAGGAAAAACTCCACCCCGGTGAGGAAACCCATGTGAAACACCTCATTTACAGGGTGGAAAGTGAACTTGAACAGATCAAGTTGAAACACCGGCTTGGAACTTATAACGCTGCCATTTTTTCAGAACGGATAGCGAAAAGTTTTTACTGGGTCGAAAGGGATATCTTTGATAATGAAGTGTCGGAGCTCGAAATGGCGATAAGTGAAATTGATTATCAATATTGGGCTCTTGTTTTCCTGCTTAATAATCTAAAAGAAATCACAGAATCCCACCCGTCACTGATTGAACTTATCGACGGATTCATCGACCACCATAAAGATAAAAGTCTCACTTGTGCCGATATCGCATTCACTGCTTCGGGAGCAACACGGTGCAGAACCAACCTCAGATTCACCTTCTCGGCCCTGAAAGAAATGGGTCTTATTAAACTGCATGAAAAGGATGAGAATCAACAAGCAAATATTCTCACCTTCTTTGGATATTTGCTTGCTGCCTCAATAATCAGTGATCCTGATCCAAAACGCCCTGATCCGGTCACCGCGGGGATACCACAGTTTCATGTCACCAGGGTGATGAAGATCGACCAGTGGCTACTGCACAGGATTGAGACACTCGGTAAGCAAGAATATTTCGAAGGGATCGTTAATAAACTTTTTACGGGTTCCTCGGTTCATTCCGAACTCAGAAGGATGGAACAGGTATTTGCAGAATATGCAAAATTCTGTGCCGGACTTGCAGCGAGGAAATCGGAGTCTTCTAGTTACACAAAGGAGATGGCCGAATTAAGGGATTTTCTCTCCGGAATTGAAGAACGTTTCAATCTCTCCCGGATCGCAAACACGCTTGGGCCTCTCGATCTTAAAATAAACTGAGTGTCTGCCTAAAGCTTGTCGATAAGGAGAAACCCTGAATACGGATATTTCTTTCCGCCATCGTGCATATTCTTATCGGAGGAATTACAAACATCAAGCAGAGGGCAGTGTGGGCAGTCAGGCGCTGCAGGCCGGCAAAATTCCCTGCCCAGCAGAATAAGATTACTGTGGAAGCTGTGAGCCAGGCCCTCGGGAATGTTACCAAGAAGTGCGAAAAAAGTCTTCTCCGGCTGGTTCGATTCTGTAAGCCCGAGTCTCTTGGCAGTCCTGTTCACATGGGTGTCCACCGGACAGATGTTCCTGTGAAGTGAAAAAAGCAATACACAGGAAGCGGTTTTTAGTCCGACTCCCTTATAAGAGGTCAATTCCTTCAGAAGTTCTTCATCCCCCATTTCGCGTGCATGTTCCAGGTCCAGCCTCCCTTTACGGGAGTGCAGATCATCAAGCACGCCTTTTATAGCCTCCGCCTTCTGTCTTGGGAGACCGGCGATCTTTATCACTTCCTTAAGTTCTGAAGTGTTGGCAAGCCGCACTTCATCCCATGTTTTGTAAGTATTGCGAAGGTTGTTGTAAGCTTTCCACGAGTTGTTGTCGTTGGTGTTCTGAGTAAGGATCGTTCCGATCAGCACATCAAGAGGATCCTGAGGTACCTCGCTCCGCTTTGGAACGCCATAATACTCCCTAAGAAGTGAATCGATCTTTTTAATCCGGTTTGATATCATGGTAATGAACTTATGAACCTATGAACTCAAGAACTTAAGTGCGAAATGGTCATTAAGCACTCGTGGAGTTAACTTTTGAGCAGTGAATAATGTGAAAGATGGTTGCAGTTTCTTATTTTTAATTAAGGAAATTTCTAAAATTTACAACAGATAACCAATAATTAAAGTTTATTTTAACCGTAAAAACGGAAACACAGGAAGTAAAAGTTCTTAATACGCTGCGGCGTTCTTAAGTTCCTAGGTTCTTAAGTTCTTGAGTTCTTAAGCTCCCGTGTTCTCAAAAAAGGAATCATCATGCCAACATTAATGGTCAGCATTTCAGGTATAAGGGGATTGGTCGGTGACGGCCTCGATCCCCAGACCCTCGTTAATTTTACATCAGCGTACGCGAAGTGGATCGGTAAAGGAACAGTAGTCATAGGACGCGATTCCCGCATAACCGGTTCGATGGTGAGCAGCATTACAGCCGGAACACTTAACGCCCTTGGAATAAATGTGGTCGATATCGGAATTGTACCGACACCGACGGTTCAGTTCGCGGTGAAAACGCTTGGAGCCCAGGGAGGAATCGCCATCTCCGCAAGCCACAATCCCAACGAATGGAACGCCCTGAAACTGCTTAACGCCACGGGCCAGTTCATGTCACCCGATGAACACAATGAAATGAAGAAGTACCTCGGTACAACCCCCGAATGGAAGAGCTGGGACGCCATAGGCCACACCACATTCAATGCTGAAATGCTCAGAAATCATAAGGAAAAAGCGCTTGAACTTCCTCACATCGACCTGGGGCTTATAAAGTCAAAGAAATTCAAAGTGGTAGTCGACTGCGTGAACGGCGCCGGTGTCTACGTGATCCCCGAACTCCTGCGTGATCTCGGATGCGAAGTGATCGAGATGAACTGTGAAAAGACAGGCATCTTCCCAAGACTCCCCGAACCACTCCCCGAAAACCTCGTTGAAACGATGCAGAAAGTAAAGGAAACAGGTGCTGATCTTGCAGTTGTCGTTGATCCCGATGCCGATCGCCTTGTGCTGATCACCGATGAGGGCGAACCCTTCAGCGAGGAAAACACGATTTCTCACGTGGTGAAATGGGTCCTTTCAAAAACCCCCGGAAGTGTTGTTGTAAATCTCTCCACTACCCGAACGGTTGATGATATTGCCACGGCGGCCGATTGTGAGGTTTTCAGATCACCTGTGGGTGAGGCAAATGTTGTCCAGAAGATGAAAGAGACCGGAGCCATAATCGGCGGTGAAGGAAGTGGCGGTGTTATATACCCTGCGCTCCACTATGGCCGCGATTCGCTGGTTGGCACGATCATCACCCTGCAGCACCTTGCCGAGTTTGGCGGGAAGCTGTCCGATCTCAAAAAGGCTTTGCCTCAGTACGCGATCGCGAAAAAGAAGGTCGATATTTCGGGCAAGTCACCCGACGAGGTTCTCGCAGCGATGGTCGAAAAGTACAAAAACGAAAAAGTAAACACCGACGATGGTCTCCGGATCGATTTCCCCGACCACTGGGTTCACTTCCGGAAATCGAACACCGAGCCGATCATCCGCGTGATCGCCGAGACCACTTCATATGATGCCGCGGTCGAACTCTGCGAAAAATACTTCGCCGAGATCACTGCACTGCTTTAGCATTTAGCTTCGTTCGTAATATTGTAAGGCTGCCTCGAAAGGGCGGCCTTTTTTATTGCGTGATTTCTATATTTCGTCAATAATTTGTATTTATTGACGATATATAGTATATTTGAGGAGGAAAAAACGAAAAATTTATGAAAGTTTACGACGCAGTAAGAGAAGTTGTTGAATCCGGAGAACTGATCTCCCGGGAAGAGATTGCGGAAGTTGTTAAGGAACACCAACCCGGCATCTCACAGAGTAATTTGAACTGGACGATTCGTGAGGTTCTGTCCAAAACCGGTGTAAAAAGCATTAGTAAGGGGAAATACCAAAAATCTGAGAAGTATGAATTCATGCCTGAATACTCCCCCCTGACAACAGAGGTCGGTGAGTTCTTAATCTCGCAATTCCCGGGAATTGTGCCAGTGGTTTGGAATACCCGAATACTGAATTACTTTTCACAACATATGCTTTTCAACAGTTTCATCGTCGTTGAGGTAGAGAAAGAGATTATCGAGCCCCTTTTCGAGACTCTGCAGGTAAAATTTGAAGATGTGTTCTTGGAACCAAGCGAGGAAATATTGTGGCGGTACGCCCGCAAATCTGAAGTTATCGTCGTAAAAAAAGTAGTCTCACAAGCTCCCCTACTGAAATTCCATGAAATGAAAACAGTTTCACTCGAAAAACTCATAGTCGATCTACACTCAAAAGATGCTATTTTATCACCATTTCATGGTGGTGAAACATTATCAATTGTCAGGTCAATTTTTCAAAAACATATAATTCGATTTGATCGGTTGATGCGATATGCAGGAAGACGGGGGCTAAAGCCGGAAGTCTACCAGACACTCTCAGATATAGCCATTAATCACTCTTATAAGTTCTGAAAAGGGAAATTAGATTCGCAACTATGAATAATACAGAGCACATTATAAATGAGTTGAGTTTATTGTACTCCAAAGCTGACACGATTTTAGTGGAAAAGCAGATAAACGCATTTCTCCTGCTGATAGCCTTGAAAAGATCGGGAATTGACTTCATTTTTAAAGGTGGTACATCATTAATCCTTCACTTCGAGGAACTAAAACGGTTTTCCATAGACATTGATATACAAGTTGGATCTCACATTGACTTAATTCCATCTTTGGAATCTGTGATTGCAAATTCTCTTTTTGACAGATTTGAGGAAGACATCAGGAAAGCAGGGTCTAAACTAACGAAAAGGCACTTCAAATTTTACTTCAACTCCAACAGACAAAATTCATTTGGTGAGTCATATGTATTACTTGATGTTGTATTTGGTGAGTACCCATTTCCAATAATTGAGCAGAGGTACTTGCCCGCCCCGTTCAATGATCTTTATTCTGAGATAGACCCCTTACCAATTAATACTCCATCAACCGGAGGAATAATTGGTGACAAATTAACTGCCTTCGCACCAAGGACCGTCGGAATCCCATTTTATCGCGGAGGAAGATCGATGAGTCTTGAAATTGTTAAACAGCTTTTTGATCTTGGATATCTTTTTGATCTGGACTTTAATGCTGATGAAATGAAAAAAGCGTTCTTTCAAATTGCCGAATCTGTCATCCACGACCGGGAACTAAGCATAGATGTTGAAGAAGTTATCGCTGATTCTATCGGTCTCTGTTTTGATATCTCGACAAGAAATCAGAATTCGAAAGAGTTTGTTGAGGTCTTGGCTGGAATAAGAAGATTCGTCAATTTTTTGCCTGATCGTAGATTTAATATCATTGATGCAATAAGGTCTTCTGCCAAAGTTGCATACCTGCTGATGCTCCTAAAGAATGGATCATTGGAAATTGCGAGATTTAATAATGACACCAATATTGATGGTCTTTCAATTCAAGTAATGGACTACTCAAAACTGAACAAACTTAAAAAGATAGACCCCCAGGCATTCTTCTACTGGTACAAAGCTTTAGATCTTAAATAAACTCTATATTTCGTCAATAACTTATATTTATTGACGAAATATAGAAACGAATCGCCCAAATTAGAAAGCTAACTAAGCCGCGTTGTGATCTTCCTTGGTAAGGATAGAGGCGACGAGAGAGATCACATCCTGTTTCCTGAAGGGCTTGGCAATGTAGTGAGTACAGCCACCCTGGAGAAACTCCGCTTTGTCATTGCTGGTTGAATATGCCGTCACGGCAACAACTTTCACTTCCTGATATCCGGGAACATTAAGGAGGTCTTTTACCACATCCAATCCAT
>RHKR01000180.1 GCA_008363265.1 Chlorobiota bacterium | reverse complement strand
AATGGCTTCCAGCGTGCTTAACCGTTCCACCTCTTCCGCAAAGCAGGCTTCATATAGAAAGAGTGCCGGTTCAGCATCGCCGATAAGAGTGTCAAGCTCACGGGGTGTGAGACGGAAATTAAGCGGAACTAGGATTGTACCAGTTTTTACGCAAGCGACATAAAGCAGAATAAACTCTGCCCTGTTCTTTGAGTACACACCGATCCTGTCACCTTTTTTCAGTCCAATATCTTTGGTCAGGTGCTGTGCCAGGGCTTCTGCCCTGTCGTTAAAATCTTTGTAGGCCCATTCAAGACCTGTCGAGTATTCTCTTAAAAAGAGTTTCTTTGGGGAGTATTGTGCCCACTTTTCACACCAGTCGGTCGCAAGCATTCTGCTCATTTTTTCGCGCCTCCAACAAAGTGAATTACAAACCCGACAACCACCGAGATCATGATCGCGACTGCTGCCGCCACACCCGGATTTTCACCGGTTGCAACCGTGAAAGGTACAGTAAGTTTGCCGTAATACATCGAAAAATGGACGATAACAGCCACTACTGAAGATGTTACGACGGTTGAGGTTTTTACACCTTTAACAAACATTCCAAAAATTATCGGCACAAAAGCGGCAGAAAAGTAGGCATAAACACCGTTCTGAGCGAAGATTGCCACGCTGAGTTTGGGGTTAACAAGCTGGTCGTAAGACATCCAGATCGCCACGAAAGCTAGAACAGCTATAACCACTTTATTGATTATCATCAGCTGACCCGGTGTCGGATCTTTTTTCGCTACTTTTTCAAAGTAAAGCGGTTTAATGAGATCCTGGGTGATCGTGGTTGAAAGCGACTGAACCAGCCCCTCAAGGGTGGAAATTCCTGCCGAGATCAATCCAAGAACTACAATAAGGGATACAAAAACCGGGAATACGCTCACTACATACGCAGGAATGATACCGTCGTTTTTCAAAGGATTACCGTAAAATGTAAGATCTGGGAACTGAAGTCTCGCATAAAGACCTACAAATACTACCAAAAAGAAGATCGATTGGGCTATAACCCCGCTGATCAGGTATGATTTAACTCCTTTTGGATCCTTTATCAGGAGTGACTTAGTGATGATATGGGGCTGACAAACTATCGCGATACCGATAACTATCTGTGCTATGAATATCTCGAAGAAATCACGGAAAAGAAAACTTGAATCGTTATACACACCGACCAGTTGGGTATCTATGTTTCCCAGTTTATCGATGAAACCACCAATTCCGTCATTGAAATAGTGATATCCCGATCCGAGCATTATGAACGCCACGACAAGCATTATTATGGCTTGTACTGTGTTAGTATAAACCATCGAATTGGCACCACCGAACATCATGTAACCGAAAATGAACACAATGATCGAGATAAGCACATAAACTACAAAGGTCAGCAGCAGAAGTGACAGGAACGCGAAGAAAAGCTCGTATCCTTTGCTTTCGTACCTTTTACCCATCCATTGAGCGAGCGTACCGGCTTTTACCGATGAGCCAAACTTCCTGAAGCCGATGGTTAAGACAACAAGCGAAACCATCGCGGCCGCGGGATACACCAGACCGTATGAAATAAAGGCGCTGATCCCGAAATTGGCTACAAGTCCTGGGTTAATAACGAATGTTGCCGCGCTTGTCATTGAGGCTGCAAGGGCGAATCCGATCGTCCAGGGGGGAAAGTTTACATTTCCAACCGTGTAATCATCGATCGTTTTTACCTTTAACGCGCCTCTGATCACGAAGAAAAGCGTGACAGCCACATAAACAGCCATCAAAACCCATCCCGCTATGATCAGATCACCGGAAGTACTTCCCATATGTATCCTTCCTCTCCTAAAACTTCACCAGAGCCGAGGCGAAAGCAAGCCCGCCACCGGAACCGACAAACATAAGATAGTCACCTCTCTGTATCCTGCCGGCCTTGTAAGCTTCGTTGAGAGCCATCGGAATGCAGGCCGAACCGGTGTAGCCGTAGATTGACATTATCACCTCACCCTTGTCCCGGTCGATACCGAGATTATCAAGGGTTTGCCAGATAGAATTGATGTTGATCTGTGTGAAGAAGTATCTGCCGATCTGCTCCGGGGTGATCCCCTCTTTTTCGCAGGCGGTTCTTACCATCTTGGTCCAGATCTCAGGGTTCAGTTCCTTCGGGAACTTCTTCACAAATTTCAGAAGGTGGTCTTTATTCTCAACCACTTCTTTTGTCACAGGGGTTCTTGAACCGCCTGCATAGATCCCCATCCACTCGTTGTACTGTCCTTCGGTGTATAGTTCACCATTTAGGAAACCGTCGCCGGCTTCTGAAGGTGATACAACAACTGCTCCCGCACCATCAGCAAAAAGGGTTACGGTTTTCTTGTCGTAAAGATCGAGGTACTTGCTCATGTTGTAAGCACCTATCACCAGAATATTTTTCATGGCATCATCACTCGCGATGAATCGCGAAGCGGTGTTAAGCGCGGTAACAAAGCCTGCACATGCCGTATTAATGTCGAAAGTTCCGGCTTTTACAGCACCTATCCTGTATTGCACGATAGATGAAGTGGAAGGTGAAACAAACTCAGGTGTATCGGTAGCGAGAATTATCAGATCAAGATCAGCGGGGGTAATACCGGCATCAGCGATGGCTGCCAGAGCGGCTTTTTCGCTCAGATCAGCAGTCGATTCATTTTCGCCGGTCCATCTTCTCTCCCTGATCGTAAGGTTCTCGCGAAGCCAGGTATCAACATCTTCACCAAGGATCTCATTAAAGAATGAGTTTGGTACAACTTTTTCAGGCGCGTAGGCACCAATTCCGGTAATTTTTGCTCTTCTCATCGCCTCTCGCCTACATTACCAGTCCGCCATCCACACTGAGGACGGTTCCGTTAACAAAATTTGATTCGTTCGAAGCGAGGAACAGGTACGCGTTGGCGATATCTTCAGGGGCGCCAAGTCTGCCGAGCGGGGTTTTCTCGACAAGCATGCTGATCACTTTTTCAGGGATGGTGCCGACCATCTCAGTGGCGATGAATCCGGGGGCAACCGCGTTAACACAGATACCTTTTCTTCCGAGTTCTCTTGCCCAAACCTTGGTCATCCCGATAACGCCCGATTTGGTGGCGACATAATTGGTCTGTCCAAAGTTTCCGTACAATCCAACCACTGATGAAGTGTTGATGATCTTTCCGGCACCTTTTTCGATCATGTGATTCATTACAGCCTTTGTGCAGTTGAATACACCGGTAAGATTAACATCGATAACCTGTTTCCACTGGTCGGGGGTCATTTTTGCAAGACTGGCATCACGGGTGATACCGGCGTTGTTGATCAGGATATCGATTCCGCCAAAGGCATTAATGGTTTTTTCGGCTGCTTCGGTGGTTGAGTTAAGGTCTGTAACATCAACTTTTACAAAAACTGCCTTGCTTCCGGCTGCCGTAAGTTCAGCAACTGTGGCATTTCCAAGTTCTTCATTAACATCCCAAATAGCCACTGCAGCACCTTCAGATGCGAATTTTGTCACTGCAGCCTTGCCGATACCTCTCGCGCCACCAGTAACGATGGCTACTTTACCTTCTAATCTTTTCATTTAAGTGATCTCCAAAAATAAATTTCGCGTAAATAATTAAACTTGTCCCCTAAAATAGATTCCCATAGGAGCGGGAGAACCATCAACCAATCAATCATCAATTTTTATCGTTTCAAAATTTTAAAACGACAACAACAGGAAATCTCCTCCCTTCTTTTGCGTTGGATCAGGAGTAGATCTTTCTTCTTTCTTCTTCCCACTCGTTCTGAAAATTGGTAAAGTGTACCTCCATCAGGCGGTAAAACTTCTCCATCTCTTCAATTCGCTTAAGGGTAACATCCCCTTCTTTAAGTTCAGCGTTCCCGGCCATGTCATTCAGAATACCGGCAATACGCGTGTTGTTCCGGATCAATGAAAAATTATTCAGGAAGGCATTCTCGAAAATCTCAGGCTCGATCTCATAATAGTCTTTCCTGTTATTTTCGGTGAACCACGCTTTTCTGATCAACTTTTTGTCGCGCAAACGTCTTAATATCTGGCTGACAGGACCCTTGCTTCTTCCAAGCTCTTCACATATTTCATCCAGAGAGACCGGCTGAGGGCTGAATATCAGCAATGCAACAATATGACCCATCAGCTTGTTCAGGCCGAAGGCTTTGTAGGCATCGCCAAAGCGTTTGATCATCTCTGTCTTGATCTGTTCTTTTTCTGTCATAAGGTTTTTAACATTTCAAAAATTTGAAACGATCAAAATTATGCAAAAGTTATTTGATGTGCAAGAGATTTTCGAAAAGTGACTGAACTTATTTTTTATCCAGCAGGGTTTGTTTACATGGGTAGGGTGGATTGCACCGGAAGGCGTATAGTAAACCTGGTTCCGACACCAACTGTGCTTTCGCAAGTGATGGTTCCACTGTGTGATTCCACGATCTTCTTCACTATCATTAATCCCAGCCCGGTACTCTTCTCACCGCCAGTGGGTTTTACGCTCATCTTCACAAAAGGCTGAAAAAGTGACTTCAGTTCAGCCTCAGGTATCCCCTGCCCCTGATCTTCAACACTAATTAAAACGCTTTCATCAACTTTTTTAATTGTGACCGTAACTACGGTGCCCGGGAAGGAAAACTTGATTGCATTCACCAACAGGTTTGTTAATACCTGCTCCATTCTCCGGCCATCAATAAAACAATGGAGACCACCCGTTTCCTCTTTGAGAAGAATATTAATATTCTTACGCTGGGCGATCGCCGACTGTAGTCCGATTGTCCGGGTGATGAACCGGGATAGATCAACATCTTCAGGTTTAAGCGTCACCCGGCCTGATTCGATAACAGAAAAATCCAGGAGGTCATCGACTATCGCGAACATAAAACCGGCGAGTTCTGAGATCCTTTCCAGAAAAAGCCGGCCTTCTTCCGAAATATCGCCTGCCTCTTCCAGAACAATTTCAGCCGAGCTTAATATCACAGAGAGTGGATTCCGCAGATCATGCACTGCCATGCCAAGAAACCGGTTCTTTTCTTCATTCAGATGTGTAAGTTGTTTGTTCTTGCGGGCCAGTTCACGCTGCATGTTAACCAACTCATTGTTCAGACGCGTGAATTCCTGCAGGTCTATATTATTTACTTCGAGGGATTTCGGAGGGTCGGGACTGTATTGTAACTTGATCCGTCGACGAAGTTCGTTGGTCTGCTCATTGTTTATCGACATCATCTCGCCGAGGAAGGCCTTAAAGTCGGTTCGGGTCTGACTGGCAACCACCATCATTTTTTCACCCAAACGAACCGAGCTCAAAAAGAACTTTGCCTTGACATTCTCAATATCGAAGTGGACCATTTTTCCGAATGAAGCGTCTGAAGAATGAGTTTCGGCAATCAGAGACATGATCATTCCCCGCTCATGCGGAGGCGCCAGCTCGGGTAGCAGCTTGCCTTTGAAATGGTCGTCCGGAATTGAAGTATTGTTTTTTTCGACAGCCAATATCATACCGGATCTGTCGCACGTGAGTATCACACCCCTGTCAACCGACTGCATCATTCCTCCATGAAAGTCAATTGTTCGGCAAGTCTGATTCCCTCATGTGCACTCGCAGCGTAACCGTCTGCCCCTATCTTCCTCCAGAGACCATCAGAGAGATTAAAAGGGTATCCGCCCACAATAATCTTCACACCTGCAGTCTCAGGTGATCTTCTCAACGCATTGATCAACTCTGCCACTTTAGGGATATGCAGTGTCATGGTTGCTGAAAGAGCTAGAACTTCAACATTATAATCCTGTACCGCCTTGATAATACTTGAGGTTGGTGTGTTGGCTCCAAAGAAATAGCTGTCCCACCCTTCCATTTCAAAGAAATCAGCGATCATTCTTGCACCGATCTCATGAAGCTCATTAGGTACACATGCCACAATAACAGCCCTGTTCTTACGGTTTTGGTAGTCGAAAAGAAAGGGATAGAGTTGCGACATCGAAAGTTGTGTGACCGCGGTAATGAAATGCTCATGAGCCACTGTGATCTCACCTCTGTGCCATAACCGGCCCGTTTCCCACATAACAGGCTTAAATATTTCTTCGTATATCTTCCGGATCGGGACACCTGCTCTCTAGACTTCCATCACTCTCTCCACCGCGCTTCGGCGGTCACCGGCAATCAGATCTTTGATGTATCCGGATGCCACTTCACCAAGCAGCGATGAGGTATCGATATAAGACCTCTCCTCCGGCTCAGTTGAATTGAATGCCTCAAGCCCCGAATTATATATCAATAACAGCACGGAATCCGAATCATCCTTCACCATAACAGCCAATTTCTTACCAAGAATTTCAAAGAAACGGAACATCTCTTCATCGATAAGATTGATCGAAGCAAAGAATATTTTGCACCACTTCATATAATCAAGAAAAAGTCCGGGCTCACCGTGATAAGCTGATTCGGCGAGGTAAGTAAGAGTGTACTCTGTATCGTTGAGGTAGTGGTTAATGTGAAACTCTGTGTACCTCTCTTTTAGAGAAGGGGAAATACTGAAATGAGTCGCAAGAACTTCCCTTGCAATTTCATTTTTACTGATTAAAATAAAATTATATAACTCGGGAGATATCGCGCTCTTTTACTTAAACCCTGTCATTTTTTTATTTCATACCTCAGTGGATACATGGCTCTGAATGTGGTCCCCTTTTCCCTGTCAGATTCGAAGGTGACACTGCCGTTAAGATAACGTTCCGAGATAAGTTTCATACTGTAGGTTCCGAGTCCACGCCCTTTTCCTTTGCTTGAAAACGACCTGTTGAATACCTGAAGCTGTATATTCCTCGGCATGTAAGCCTTGTTATTCACTTCAAATATAACGTTTCCATTAACCAATTTGCAGGAGACCGTTATCACTGACTCAATTGGGTCTGCCTCAAGAGCATTTTTAACCATGTTTCCAAGCACTCGTCCAAGCAAGCCACGGTCGGTGAAAAGTTCAACGTCAAAAAGTTCTCCCGCTTCCAGTCTCTTCCCCTCTGCCACTACATGATTTTTATAAAGCTCGATGGTTTCGTAAACCAGTATTCTGGCATTC
>RHKR01000179.1 GCA_008363265.1 Chlorobiota bacterium | reverse complement strand
GATCGCAATAATTGGAGCCGGAAATGTCGGCGGGGCACTCGGGTTGAACTTCGCGAAAAAGGGGCATACAGTGCTGGTCGGAGCGCGTGATATGAACGCTGATGATGTGCAGAACCTGCTGAAGGCAAATGCAAACATCTCTGCTCACAGCGTGAGAGATGCAATCGAGGGAAGTGAAGTGGTCCTATTCGCGACACCTCCACAGGTGGCGGTTGAGATAGCACAGGCCAACCCATCACTCAAAGACAAAGTGGTCATCGATGCCACCAATTCAGTTTTCAAGAAACCTGAGCCGTACAAAACCGCTTTTGAAGGTATCAAAGCGGTAGCGGGATGCGAAGATATCGTGAAATGCTTCAACAGTACCGGTTTCGAGAATATGACCGACCCCGTTTACAACGGAATTGGGATCGATATGTTCGCGGCGGGCAGCAGTAAAAAGGCGAAAGAGATCGCCTCAACTCTCGCCAAAGAGACCGGATTTGCCGAGTGCTACGACTTCGGCGGTGATGACAAGGTTGAACTACTGGAACAGTTCGCTTTCAGTTGGATCAACCTCGCCATAATGCAGGGGCACGGCAGAAACCTTGCCTTCAAACTTATAAAGAGGTAGCCTGCCTTTTTCTTCTGACCAGGACGCCGGGGAAAACCTCTTTTTCAAACTTGATAAAGATATCCCCGGCACCACCATGGGCAACTTCGATAACTTCATCTTCAAGGTTTTTCATAAAACCGACAAGTTGGGTAAAATCCCGGTTGAAATCAGGATAGAATACTTCGATCTCCCACCCTTTTTCGATCCTGTTTCTCACTTCCATTCTCGCCAGGCCATCAGGCATCACTTCTCTTACGACTCCGGCGAACTCATGGGTCTGAAGCTGCATGTTCTTTTCGTACCACTGGGCTTTTTCCTTCGGGTTCGAAACAAGAAATCCGGGAATAAATCCCCGGTTGGCGGTTTTGGCGAGCTCCGTAACATAATCAAAGGTTGGCTTTATTCCGAGTTCCATCTCGTCGATCGCCTTGCGGTAGGTCCTCGCGACTGAAGCCACATAGTAGATCGATTTCGACCGTCCCTCCACCTTGAAACTTGCAACACCGGCATCCTTAAGTTCCTGCAGATACTCTATCGCGCATAGATCACGGGAATTCATGATGTAAGTGCCGAACTCATCCTCATCTGCCTCGAGGAACTCACCCGGCCGCTGCTGCTCTTCGAGGTAGAAATTCCCTTCGAGCGGGCGATAAACGGGATCATAAACTCCGTCTTCGGTCATTTCATCATCAGTGGCCACCACTTCGTATTCCGGGTTATGCTCAGAACCTTTATAAACCTTGTATTGCCAGCGGCAACTGTGGGCGCAGGTCCCCTGGTTCGCGTCCCGGTAGCTCATGTAATTCGAAAGAAGGCACCTCCCCGAGTACGCCATGCAGATCGAGCCGTGCACGAAGAATTCAAGTTCAACATCCGGCACTTTCTCGTGGATCGTTTTAACTTCCCTCAGCGAGAGCTCGCGTGAGAGGATGATACGGGATATCCCCTGATCACGCCAGAACATCGCCGAGGCCCAGTTGATGTTGTTCGCCTGGGTTGAAAGATGTATAGGGATGTGGGGCGCTATCTCCTTCGCGAAGTAGATAACCCCCGGGTCGGCCATAATAAAAGCATCGGGACCCAGCTCAGCCATTTGCTCGATGGCACGACGCATCGGCTCCAGCTTGCTGTTATGCGGGAAGATGTTCACGGTAAGGTATATTTTTTTCCCCAGTGAGTGGGTATAGTCCATCGCCTCTTTTACGCCGTGAGTCTTGAACTGGTTCTCCCTCGCCCGGAGCGAGAACATCGGCACCCCAGCGTAAACCGCGTCGGCACCATATTCAAAGGCAAATTTCAGTTTTTCAAAGTCTCCTGCCGGCAGGAGAAGTTCAGGTTTTGACATTATTTCCTGTTTCAATTCTTAAATCATTATCATATTGTAAACATGTGTATCCCGATATGTATAATTTTTTCGATTTTCTATACATATCAACCCCGACATGTATAGATTTTTCAGTTTTCTATACATATCGGGGCTAAAAAAGGCCGGTTACTCTTCCCTGTGAACAGTATCGGGTGAGAACGCCGGGAGGCAGACGGCGATATATTCAGCGCCTTCAGCACCGGGAGTGCTGTAGCGAACCCAGTCACCTTTAGGCACGAGGATCGCCTCGCCACCCTTCACATCGGTGAAACCGTCTTTGTTCTCAACGCGGAGAAGCCCTTTCAGAACGAGGGTGTACTCATCGAACTCAGGCACCTGCGCGGGCTCAACCCAACCTCCGGGTGAGGTCATTTTCGCCACGCTTAACTCTGAATTGCGGCTGTTAACGCGGCCGAAAAACTCTTCTATTATCTTCGGTTTGTTCCCTGCCGATTCAATTATTGTCGGCTTTTCAATCTTTATGTGCATAATTACTCAACCTTCGTGCTTTGTTTTAAATCCCTTGATCATCCAGTTTTTAGCCAGAAGAAGACCGACAGGACTAATAATCGCGATAAATCCGTAGATCAGCCACATCGTCTCGGTGTTCATCATTTCAGGGGCCACACCCTCGGGAGCGTAGTTCATAAGGAACCATCCCGAATAAAGTGAAGTGATAACCTTGGTGAGGAACCAAGGAAACTGCCCGATACCCATGTAGATACCCGTCATTCCCTTTGGTGCTATCTCTGCCACCCACTGCAGGAACCTCGGTTGCCACATCGCCTCGCCAATCGTCATGATTATCAGATAACCGAACAGGGTGTAGATGTTAGGCCCGAGTGCCAGCAGAAATGTCGGCGCCGCCATTACGAATGTGCCCCATACCATCATCTTGTAGGCATTCTTGTGTGTGGTAAGCGCGGCCACAGCAGGGGTTAATATAAAGATCAGGATCGGGTTAAAGTTCGTGAAAAACTCAAAGTTCTCGCTAACCACTCCGGTAAAGGCTCTGAGACAGTAAACAGGAAGTGTCAGCCAGTTGTGCGCGAACAGCGTCTGAACCGGAATAAGAATAAAAATGAAAAAGAGAAACCTCGCATCCTTAAGAGGAAAGTTTTTCATGTAATATTTCATCTTCTCTGCAAAGGGCATATCCTTTTCAGCCGCCACCTCCTCTTTCTTCTCATCGCTGAGATTGGCCTCAGCCATCTGAACAGTTTTCTTACTAAGGATGAAGAATACCGAGAGAATACCTACAACTGTCAGCGCTACATAAACCCAGAACACACCCGTTATTCCAAAACTCTTTCTTACAGGAGGGGATATAAGTCCGGGAAGAAAACCGCCAAGATTCATCAGGGCATAGAGCATCGCGTAACCCATTGCCGAGGTTTTTTCGTCGGTAAACCTCTTCACGCCGGCGTAACAGGCCGGCTGATATATGCCGTATCCGATGATGATGCCAAGGATACCAAGCATCGCGGTGATGTGGGCAGGCCCCCACAAACCGTTGCCGGGGAACAGTTCAGGGCTAAGTGCCAGCAGCACCCTCCCTATCAGCATAGCCGCCAAAGATATCAGAAGAGAAAGCCGTACGCCGATAATATCGACGGTGGCGCCAAGTATCAGCATGCTCAGTGTTATACCCGCAGTAAGAACACCCACCATCTGCCCGGCTTCGATATCGTTCAATCCGATACTCTCGTTAAAAAATATTGCAAGAAGCCCCACAACCCCGAAATATGTTAACCCATCCAGCAGATACGAAACATTGATTCCCCAAAGTGCCCTGGGAGCGTGGAAAAGATCTTTGAAAGGCTGCACCACCTCTTTCAAGGTTTGCTGTAGAATATTGCCGCGGTTTTCTTCATTGGCCATGACCGGTCCGATCAAATTTTTAGTCAAAAATGAATCATGATTTCTGATTTTTATTGACAGAAATCGAAAAATTGTGATTTTCCACCTGAAAATTACTAATTTTAATTGTGCCTAACCATGATTTACCCGAAAACACTGCTTCTGTTTTTATTCCCACTCACTCTTTTTGCTCAGAATTTCGATTTCGCCGGCGAGACGCTTTTCATATCAAAAGCGGAGAAACTCTTCCGCCAGAAAGATACAACACTCAAGTTTGAACAGGTCTTCCCGGGAAACGGGACCGACTCAATCAGAACTTTTCTCTTTATCTCCCCGCAGAAAGGTTATCTCGCGGCCGGAATGAAACTGTTTAGAACAACCGACAGTGGCATCACATGGACAGCGGTGCATCAGAATATCTGGGTTGGAAACTCAGGTGTGATCGCCGCGATGGGTGACATGCTTCTGATCCTCGGACCAAATCAGACCATGCTGCGCTCCTATGATTCAGGTAATTCCTTCGACACGGTGGCGATCAACCTTCCGATAACAACCTATAATCTGATCTCATTTATGGGCGCGTCCTCACCGCGTTATGCAGTTCTGTACGCCCCTGATTTCACCCCTTTCACCGGACAGAAACATTATCTGTTGTCAACTGATTCATGCAAAACCTGGAGTGAGATACCAAGTTTCGGCGAGAAGGGAAAGTCCCGTTTCATATCTCCCAGACACGGCTTTATTGTAACCATGGGAAGGGTTTATGCCACCTCTGACGGTGGAAATTCATGGGATGGAGGTTTTAACCCCGGCGGTACCACAATGATGCCGGGAGGTGGTGCCTGGGCGGATTCGCTCACAGCATATCAGACCACTTACATCGACAGAAAACTTCACCGCACCACTAATGGGGGTACAACCTGGAGCGCAATCCAAGCCGGTGCCACGGAAATAGAATATACCGTTGCCGGAGGGAAATGTGTCGCTTTCCGCGAAAGGGATGCCTCGATAATTAAATACTCCTCCGATAAGGGGAATACATGGGTGACCCTTGATCCCGCGACCTCAGTGGAAGAGGAATCCCCCGCACAACCGGGGAGTTTTGTTCTGCACGGCAACTACCCCAACCCTTTTAACGGGTCAACGGTAATTTCATTCTCATCGGGGGGTGAGGCAACGGCGGATCTGTCGGTATATAACGCCAATGGTTCTCTCGTGGATAAAATAAAGGGGATCGTCTGTAAAAGCGGACTGAATCAGATCATGTGGGAAAGCAAAGATCTTCCCTCAGGTGTATATTTTTATTCGCTCAGGATAAACACTTTCCGGGAAAGTTTACTCACAGGAAAAATGATACTTTTAAAATAAAAACTTGGTAATTTTCTAATGATTGCTAAATTACGGCATCACAATCGTTATTTTAAGCATGGATCTAATCGAAAACAGTAACGAACACCGACTCCTTAAGTTGATGGAGATGTTACCGCTTCCAATTGCAATTCACGATATGGAGAGGTTTGTGTTCGTTAATCCGGCCTTTCATGATACGGTCGGAGCCAGTGGGCAGATTGACCTGGTTGGGAAAGAGATATTAGCTTTTGTCCACCCTGAGGATCTTGAGAGAGCAACTGACAGCCTTAACCTGCCATATCATGAGACCTACTTTACCCTCCCCGACTTTCGATTCTTAATGCTGGATGGTAATTCTTTCTACGGTGACCTCTTTGGCACATATATGCACCTTGATTCCAAAGAGTATGTCCTCATCACTGTACACGATGCATCAGGTATGGAAGAGAGACGAAAGAAGAATAAAGAGCTCCAAAAACTGAAATCAAATTTTCTCCACACGATGAGAAGGTATGTTTAAAAAGTTGATTTAATTTAAC
>RHKR01000178.1 GCA_008363265.1 Chlorobiota bacterium | reverse complement strand
TGTGGTTGTTTGTAAAAACAAGATCCCACTGGTAGCCGCCGCCATGTCCGTAATAGTTAGCGAATACAGTCCCCTTGTTGAAATAGTTGATGATGTCCTGCGTTGAACCTGCATACTGTTCCTCCTCGGGAGTGCTGGGATATCGGCAAACAAGCATCGACCTGAAGCCTTGAGGTTCAAGAAAATTATTCTTAAGTTTTATAGATTCCCTGTTGAATCCGAACTGCAGTTCATCAGCCTGGTCGACACCGGAAGCCATCAGGAGAACCGACTCTTTCCAGTTCTTCGAATTGTCGCCGGGATAGTTCTCAACCTTGCTCATTATCACGTTACCCTCTTCAACTGTCTCAATTGAAATTCTGGATATCGCGAGATCAGGAGTTACGTCTTCACCGGTTACGGCAACAAGAAGGTTGTCGCTGGCGGCAACACCATATTGGATCGAGTGGAAAGGAACCGATGGAATATAGTTTTCCCGACTGTCGGGGAGTATCTTTCGGTAGTCAAAACTCATATCCCCGATCAAAGTGACAAATACCGGAGCAGGCCGCCTGAATGATTCAAATGCGTATTTAATGAAGCTCTTGATCGCCATCGGGTCCATCAACCCTGCGGAAAATTCATCGTAGATTTCCAGCACATTTGCGGAATAGACTCTTAACGGGGCGGATTCAGGCGTTATCGGGGTCGTCCGTCTGAAATTGGCCAACCGGTCGGCAATGCTTTTAAACTTTGGATGATAAATGATGATATAGTCAGCCTCGTTCTCGACGGTTCTGATCTTGGATGGAGTATCGATCCTGATCGAGTCAACAGAGATGCCATAGTCTGCATCCACGCAGAAATAGTCGATAGTACCGTCTGATCTTACTGAATCCTGAAACAGTACATCACCCTGAGCATTTTTGAGCATCCAGGGTTTAATTATCCTCTCGGCACGATCGGGCAGGTAAACATACATGGTGTCCCCTGTCCAGTTGTAAACCCAGAAAGTCCTCTGTCCGGAGATCCCTACCGGATTCTGAAATACGAAATATTCTCCACCCACTCTGTGCTGTCTCCAGTACTCGAGTTCGTACCAGTTGATACGGAGTTCGTCATTCTTTTCATCGAGGCATATCTGCCCGTCGGTTACCACTTTGAACTGGTTACCCTCGCTGGCGATAACTATCGAATCATTCACAATATGAAAAGTCGAATCGAAGAGTATCTTTTCCTGTCCGTTCCATTTCACGTTGGCCAGTTTTTTATCGTTGATGTAGAGATTGACGCTGTGAACGTAATTACAGGGATACACCGTGGTCGTGATACCATGTATCTCGGCCCTTACCCTCAGGTAGGGTAAATTCAGATCGAGGTTGGGCAGGGCATTGAACCGGTGCGCGAAACCCTGTTGGGGAACACCCCGGAATGCATTTATCCTCGCCCAGTACCAATAGTCGCGGTTACCGTTCGGAGCCCAGCCGAGTCTTTCGTAGATATTGTCTTCCTCGAATCTGAGTTTGGTTTGGGAATAATTCAAACCGGCCGTTGTGTTTGTGCGGGTTCCGTCCCTGTCGATATATCTCAGCCCGCTGGTATCAGCCTCATACGAGAACCAGAATATGTTGGACTTGTTGTAGATGTTCATCGCAGTATTTGGTGATCCCGGTAATGAGTCGCCCACAAAGATGATATAACTGCCGGTAGTGAAGATCGAATCGTTTCCGCCATATATGGCCAGAGGGACCTCACCTTTGCTGCTGAAAATCTGCAGTTTCTTTTTCGGGATCATTCTGTTCGTGGGCATTCCTGCCTGCGCGAGTTCTTCATAGGTGAGTTTGTATACATTTCTCTTGTTGAGGAAGATCTTTAACCAGGTCTTGTTGGGATCATACCAGACGTTATCCGCGGCAGGGTTATCCGGTGAAAGTGATTTCTTTTCTCCGATCCAGTTCCTGGCCTGATCGAAGTTGATCACAGTACTCTCAAGAAATTCGCTCGTTACCGGATCGTTAACCGGCTGTACGATAAAAGCATCACCGTACTGAACATTGTACTCCAGTTTCACCGTTATCGAGTTGTATCTTACCAATTCCCTGCTTACCGGATTATACTGGTACGGTGAAATAATAAGTGGCTGGATATCTGAAAAACGGAATGAGTACCTTCCCTCAAGTCTTGCGAGTGATGAAGGGAAATATCTGTCAGAATTGTAAACATCCTTCTCAAAATAGAGAAGATCAGGTTCGAACGCGAGAGAATCTACAACGGTGAAGGGAAGAATAAATCTGTTCTCGGTAGTTCCCCTTTCCGAGGCAACAACAGTTAAACGCGGTTGCGAATTGTAACTGACACCCGCAGAGACCGAATACTCGGGAACTGCCGGCTCACCCTGGTCCATGAAGTACATCCCGTCCCCGGGAAACCATGAAAATTTCCGTCCGTTAACCATAGTGTCCCTGACTGACGGGAAATCACGAAGATCGAATTTTATTACAATATGATCATTCGTTTTCTCGAGTATCTGATATTTCTGGGGCAGGACCTGAACGACAAGGATTAGGAAGAAAAACAGTGCTATTCCGGGGAATTTCTGCATAAAAGATCAACCGTTGTTTAAGATAATTAAACACCAATTTAGCTATAAAGGAAATAGCTAAACAAGTGAAAAAATTATTGTACAAAAGAACTAAAAGTAGAGATAAGAGAGCGAAAGGTAGAAGTAGTTTTCCGGGAACACATCGTTGAAGTTGGTTTTTCTCATGACAAAACCTGATCTGATGAAAGTGTTCGCGCCTGACGTGAAGTGTAATGAAATTTCCGCTGAGGTTGTGTTCTGAAACTCACCCGCGAGAAAGTAAGCATCCTCTTTCGAAATAGCGTTCGTGCTGATAAAGAATGATCCACCGTGATTTCCGGTCAGCTGCCCCGAGGCATCGTAAATGTTTTCACCGTGTCTCGAATGTTTAAGGTCGAAGGAAAGTTTCAGGGGAGCCACTACCTGCCAATCGATCCTGAAAGTCACCATATCAGAGTTGGGTTTAACATCAAGACCAAGCGGATAACTGTTGTTCAGGTAGGCAAGATCTTCCCCCGCGCCGGGATGAGAAAAAGTGTAGGGCCGGACGTAATAATATGAAGAACTTATCGCCACGGAAGGCGCGAACCACGGAATATAGATCAACCCGGCATTGAAAGCGAACCTGTTGTTGAATCTCTGAAAATTACCCGGTGTCCAGTATTTGAAATTTATATCATCGAAAAGGAGGCTTGCTGTAAATTCGAGTCCGTCAACCGGTCTGTATCTGGCATCCACACCGAGAAATGAATTGTCGAGATCTTCAAGTGAACGCTGAGCCGACTCCCAGAAAAGGAATGGATTCAGGTAGCCAAGTTCAGGGGATCTCCCCGCGTAAATTACCGCCTGCCACAGCGAAAGCCGCAGCCTCCCGGAGAGGGTGAAGGCAATCCTGTTCTGCACCGTGTACTTTGATGTCTTGCTTTTAAGATCGCCTGTGATCACATTACCCGGAGTAATTATCTGGGGGGTAACAAGCCAGGCGTGGGTGTAATCGTAACTAAAAGATTCCGTCTTGATCGTAAAGGAGAGCCTGTCGAAAAGCTGGGAAGAGGCAGATATCTTGTCACGGTTATAAAAATTTTCGCCCCAGAGCAAACGGTTACGAGCGATGGAAACCGAGAAAATATCCTTCTCTATGAAAATGCCTCCCTCGGTACCGTCGAAATTATTTATGCCCGTTTTCCTGAATGAGAACTTTTGTCCGACAACCGGATCGAGTCCGTTGATCGCACGGGAGCCGTACGCGTTGCCGTTCCAGGCCATCACGTATGCCGAGAGCCATTCCCTGTAGTTAAACCGGGCGTATCCTCCGTAACGGAGATAGAACCCCGATCTTTCTGTGAATCGATCATCATTTGTTCCGTGAAATTTCAGGTCGAACAGGGGATCGATTGTTGCTTCAAATCCATCACCTTTAAATTTGAAGAGATGTACCGGTGATCGTGACAGAAGAAGTTCTGTCGAGAGTCCGTTGTTTTTTTCAGGATCAACCTCAAACATTTCAGAGAAAAGATCAAATTCTTCCCTCAATGAGGCCGGAATATCTTTCCGTATCTCCCGTAATTTTTCGAGATGGAGTTTTATCTCACTCCTGCTTTTCGGGAGGATCGCGTCATCATAGCCGGTGAGAAATCCAGCAACTGAGGCCTTTCGCAAGAAAAAATAGACAGGATGGTCAGAATTGACGGGTTCGGGTTGAGCGAAAAGAACGAATGGAAAGAGAAAGGCTACAAGGAGAACCTTTTTCAATCTCAGATATTTCCTTCGTTGGTGATAACCACCTTTGGAGTGCGGAGAATGATCTGGAGATCGGTCCAGAAATTGGCTTTACTGTAGTAGTCTATTTCCATTATCACTCTCTCCTCCGGAGTGAGCGACTGCCGCCCGTTGATCTGGGAGATACCGGTGATACCGGGCTTAAAATTGAATACCTGTTTCTGCTCAGCGGAGAACTGATCAGTGATCTTTGTAAGTTCAGGACGTGGTCCAACAATGCTCATATCGCCCAAGAGGACGTTGATCGCTTGTGGAATCTCATCAATTGAAGTACGGCGCAAGACCTTCCCTACCCTGGTCAGGCGGGGATCATCTTTCTGAGTAAAGTCAGGGCCCATCTGTTCGGCACCTTCGACCATGCCTCTGAGCTTGATCATTTTAAATGGTTTACCACCGAGACCGGTTCGCTCCTGAATAAAGAACGCCTTTCCTTTCGAATCAAGCTTGATCGCTATTACTGCAATAAGTAGTACCGGTGACGACAGGATAAGGGCCAGACAACTCAGGATAATATCAGTGAGCCTTTTTATAAAACTTCCGTTTCTTCCCATAAGATTGTTGATATCTTCACCGTGCCAGCTACTCCGTAAGGTATTCTGCAATTCGGCTTCTTTGATCTCCGTTAATTACCAAAAAATCTAACTTTCAAAATTACTATTAGTTTAGATTTTAGCAAAATGAAATAACGGCTTACGGCAAGATAGAATTTTATGTGACCTGCGACAATCTTTGATCAGAGGTTGCCGGTCACCGGTCTGAAAACCACTTCCTCCTGTACCAGATTGGTTTCATCGGAAACGAAATTTATAATATGGCGGGCAAGGTCAGCGGGCTGCATCATCTTCTCGGAGTATTTGGCCCTTACTTTCTCGTGCCAGATCGGGGTCTCGGTTGCCCCGGGAAGGATATCAATCACTTTAATATTGTGCTCACGCACCTCCTCACGCAGGACACGGCTGTACTGCAGAAGGCCCGCCTTTGATGCGGAATATATGCTGCTCGCCTTCAAACGGTCGAGTGCTGCAACAGAATTGATGTTTACAATTGTACCGCTTTTGCGGGAAATCATGGAAGGAAGAATCGTTTGGATGGCATAAACAGACCCAAGAAGATTGGTTCTTATAATGGCGTCAACCTCTTCAATGGGGGTGATTGCAGCATCTTTGAACGTGGTTACCCCCGCACAGTTGATCAGGATATCAGGTGCCTCATTCTCTAAAGTACCGGAAAAAAATGAACGTACACTTTCGATTTCAGAAACGTCACATACCGCGGTTACCAGATCCCACTCACCGGCCACCCTGGAAAGTCCGGCAAGATTTTCAGGATTACGCGAAGTCGCTACAACTCTGAAGCCCCTGGAAAGAGCCTCGAAAGTTATCGCCTTCCCTATGCCCGTACTGGC
>RHKR01000177.1 GCA_008363265.1 Chlorobiota bacterium | reverse complement strand
ATCACCCGGACAGTTGAGTTCTGGGCAACTATCTTTTCACGAAGAAGCGCGCCACCGCCCCCTTTTATCAGGCGCATCGAGGGATCGACCTCATCGGCACCGTCGATGTAGACATCAAGTGAGGTCACTTCTTTGAAGGTAACAAGCGGGATACCGAGTAAGCGGGCCACTTCTTCGGTTGAACTCGAGGTGGCGACACCTCTGATGTTCTGAAGTGTACCGTTTTTTAGGTTTTTTGCCAAACCTTCAAGAGCGTATTTTACGGTTGAGCCTGTGCCCAATCCGAGAGTGTATCCGCTCTTCACGTATTTCAGAGCGGCATGTGCCGCCTGTTCTTTAAGAACTTCCGTTCCGGTCATATAAGCATTTCGCTTTACTAATAAAAAATCAGAGAAAGCCACCGCGGCCTCTCCGCATATATCCAATTTTATAGAGTCAAATATGCAAAAAATATACAAGATTTCTACGCTGGTTCTCCTCGTATTGTTCCTTTCAGCGGCAAAAATAACGGACACGCCCAAGCCATGGGTCTACAACCCCGCCCTGCCGGATGAAGTTACCGTTTTCGGTGAGAAAGTACCCCTCAACGACCCCGAAGTGAAGGAGAGGATCGAGAACGAACTGATACTCCTCAGCAGGCAGGAGCATCTGATGTTCCGGTATTTCAAGAGATCCGGGAAGTGGTTCGCGAAGTTCGATTCGATCGCCAAAAGGGAAGGGGTGCCCACCGACATCAAGTACCTCGCGATCGTTGAAAGCGGACTGGACAACCTCATCTCTTCCGCGAAAGCCACCGGATTCTGGCAGTTCCTCGAGGAAACAGGAAGAATTTACGGACTGAGGATCGACAAAGAGGTGGATGAGAGATACGACCCGGAGAAATCGGCTGTGGCGGCGATACGTTACCTGAAGAGCGCCCGCGCGAAGTTCGGTTCATGGAGCACCGCCGCGGGATCGTACAATATGGGAATTTACGGAATGGAGACCCGTGTTGCCTCCCAGAAGACCAAAAACTATTTCGATCTTCTCCTCCCCGACGAGACGATGCGTTACGTACCCCGCATTGCCGCCGCGAAATTGATCTTCGAAGACCCTGCAAGATACGGATACATTCTGACGGAGAACGACTACTGGAAGCCAACCCCCTACAGGGAAGTTGAGGTTTCTTCGACCATCCACGATCTTGCGGCCTTCGCTATCGATAACGGCACCAACTACAAAACACTCCGCTACCTGAACCCCTGGCTCCGGGGTACCAAACTCACCCTCGGCAAAGGTGCCCGCTACATCATCAGACTCCCAAAGAGCTAAAGCCAAGACACCATTTACCCCAATAAAAAAGCCGCTCCTCAATCAAGAAGAGCGGCTTTTAAGTTTCCTTCAGTAGAAGTTTCCGGCTCCGGCAGTTCAGCCTTCAGCCATCATTCCGCCGCGGCGGATCATCCTTACTTAAGCAGTGTAAACTTCCTCGTTGCTTTGAAGCTGCCTGCTTCAAGCTGATAGAGGTAAACACCACTTGCAAGTTTCGACGCGTCGAACACAACATTGTATGTTCCGGCCTGATGGAATCCGCTAACGAGGGTACCCACTTCTTTTCCAAGAACGTTGAATACCTTCACCGTAACATTTCCGGCTTCAGGAATCGAGAAGCGGATGGTCGTTGACGGGTTGAACGGGTTCGGGAAGTTCTGAGCCAGATCATATCCGGTGATAACGGTTCCGTCGTTCACGTCAGAAGGAGTGTCGTTCTGAAGTCTGACGCTGACGAATGGATTGTAATTACCTGTGCTGATAACAGCGTTGGCAGTGATGGCTCCGGTATAGTCGGCCCTGTCAGGTACAACAGTGTACTGACCGGGATACATACCGTCGATAACGAATCTGCCGCTGGCATCGGTCATCGCGAAACCGGCAACTTCGCCGTTCTCATCGATGGCATAGACGTAAGACTCGACACCTGCTTCACTGAGGCCGGCGAAAACCGCGCCTGAGATCCACGCGAAACCACTGTCGGGTCTTGCACGGACTGTGAAGTTGATGCCGTTGACAACCGTCAGCTCGTCGACCATTACAGAGTCAGCCTGAATCCTTCTCCATGCCTGTGTGCCGTCGTAACGGAACCAGGTCGGGAAGTAGCTGCCCATTGGTTTTGCAAAAAGGACGTATTTGCCCGGAACGAGATTCGCGAACGTGTAGACACCGAATGAGTCGGTGTGAACAGTGTACATCTTCTTTCCGAACGAAGTGTTGTCAACCCTGTAAGCTGAGACGTATCCCATTACAGGAGCAGTTGTGGTATCGGCGATAAGGCCGGTAATACCGTTCGCGTAAACAGGAAGAGGATCCATTACGAAATCAACGCCGGTAACATTGGCGGTGATCGCGATACGGTCGGCTTCGGCAACAGTTCTTTTATTATTGTAGAACTCGGGATAGTAAACGAAGCCGTAGGTCTTCGCGTAAACTATAACGGTATCGTTCTCTTTAACCTGAACGCTGTAGTTACCGAGGCTGTCGGTATGGGTTCTCTTTACCATCCAGTGGTAGTTTCCGCCTCTTACCTTGTAGACATAGATCTCTGCCCTCTGAGCGGCACCCTGGTCGTTGGTAACGTTACCTGAAAGGGTGAATGTTGCAGGGGGAACAAAGGAAGCCAGGTCGATCGCCAGAGCGAGTGAATCGTTATCGGCAACGACAACCGGTGTTGCGTTATTAAGTGAGGTCACGTTGTCGTAATACTCACTGAAGTAGCCCGGTTTGGATGTCTGAAGGAAATATGAGCCGGTTTTTACCCTCATCTTAAAGAAGCCGTTCGCATCGGTTCTCGCAGATACTCCGTAGTGGGAGGCCTGTGAGAATGATTTGACGTACGCACCCTGCAGCGGGGCTCCGTTCGCGTCAACCACTGTACCGGAAATAATTCCGTAAGCGGGAGGTGGAGGTGGTGGTGCAAGGGTGATGCTTACAGTGTTCGAGGGATCACTGGTTGTGGTGTTGTTGTAGGCAACCACATAATACTCGTATGTGGCACCGGGAGTTACGCGAAGATCGTTGAACGACCTGTGGGTCAGGTTGCCGGCGATCATGACAAAACTGGTGCTGTCAAGGTGTTTTTTGAATACCTTGTAACGAACCATTGCAGTCGGTGAGGGCTGAGCATATTTCCACTCAAGCTTTACATACTTGCTGTGGAATGTATTTACCTCGGTCGCCTTCAGGCTGTCCGGTGGTGCCAGTTGGGCAAACACGGGAAGAGCCGCGAACAATACTACTGCAAGGGTTAACAATGAGATCTTTTGCCTCATTTGGCCTCCTTTTGTGAAGGGTTATTAAAATAACATTTGATGATCCAACCTCTTGGACAGGCCTGCCTTGATGAAGGTTTAATCCAAATGCATAAAAATCTACATTAGGGAACGAAAATAAAGATTTTGCTCTATTTCACAGTGTGATTTCAGACGACAAGACCCGGTTATCAGCACAGTCCGGAAAATATATTCGACAAACGCCCCCTTTTTGTCGATAAACGCCTCATCTAATAGCATTTTCACGAGGCGACATCACCCGTAAAAACTGTTTTAAACTCATTATTTTATATTTTTACCCTGTGGTTTAACAGTTTTTATAATCATTTCACTCAAGAAAGAGACTAAAATGGAAAACGAATTCAACCGCGAAGAAGAAGACTTATTTAGCGAAGAACTTTCTTTTTCGGATAAATTCACCGGCGTGATCACCGCCCCCGCAGCAACCTTTCAATCGATCGCGAAGTTTGAACTGAAGACCTCAGACTGGCTCCTTCCCATCGTGATAATGCTCGCAGCTGCCGCGCTCTTCACCATTCTGAAATTCACCGATGCCCAGGTGGCTGAAGATATGTGGAACAAACAGAAATCACAGACCATTGAGCAGTTGAAGAAAGAGAACAAGAGCGCTGAGCAGATAAAGCAGTTCGAAGATGCCATGGAACAGCAGAAAAAGATGATGTCGGGCCCGATCGGTTACGTTTTCATCGGGGTTCCCATCTTCATTGGCGGGTTCATCATATTCTTTATTTCCTCGGGAATTTACCTTTTGCTCGCCAAACTGATTCTGAAGAGTCCGATGAACTATAAAGGGATTATGATAATCTACGCGCTCCCCGCACTGATCTCGGTGGGTGGCATGGTTATCTCCACAATTGCCACACTTGTGATGTCGCAGATGATCAACGACACTTCACTTGCGTCATTCCTGCAGATCGATAAAGGGCCGCTTAAGTCGTACCTTGCGGTTGTCGACCCCCTGAAGTTATGGGCAGCGTATATCTCCGGTATTGGAATGGCTAAACTCTCGAACAGCGAAAACACCAACAAGTATATCGCGTTCTCGATCGGCGTGTTGGTGGCATTCTATGTGATCCTCGGAACACTCAGCCTGGCATTCCCCGGTCTGCAGAATTTCGGACTGTAGGAATGGAACAGGTAGCATCACTCATTTCGGCGATGCTCGCGCCGGGCATCATGATCTCGGCGTGCGGGCTTCTTATTCTTGGCATGAACAACAAGTACTCGCTTGTGGTCGGCCGGATCAGAACGCTGAATGAGGAGAGAAGAAAATACGCGCGATCGGCCGATACAAAGGATTTCGAATACTTCGACGAGGTGAGGATCGGCAGCATTTCGAAACAGTTAACGTTTCTTTACGAGAGGCTCCGGTTCGTCCGCAACGCCGTCGTCTGCTATTCGGCCGGAGTCGGCTGTTTTGTTGTCACTTCGATCCTGATCGGACTCGGGTTGATCGTTACCGGGCAGGAGCTGATCAATTTCGGAATTACCGCGATAATTTTCTTTGTGATCGGCATGGCGCTCGTACTTGCAGGTATCTCGTTCGCCGCGCGGGAATCGATCAAGGGATTTGATATTGTCGGGCTGGAACTGAAAGCTGATGAGTGATCTGAGCGAGAACGAATTCTACCTGACCCCCGGCAACATGATTAGGCTCTATTCGATGGGGGCTTTCCCCATGGCCGACAGCCGGGACTCGGTTGAAGTCAATTGGTATCTCCCGAAGACCCGGACGATCATACCTCTGGATGATTATAACATCCCCCGGTCGCTTAAAAAGATAATGCGGACCGCCACCTATGAGATCCGGATCAACGACGACCTTGACAGGGTGCTCGAAGGATGCTCCGACAGGGATGAAACCTGGATAAACGGACCTCTAAAGGCCGCCTACAGAAACCTCTTCGAGATGGGTTATCTCTTTACCTACGAGGTTTTCGAGGCGGATGAACTGCTGGGAGGGCTCTACGGCATTTCGCTTGGGGGCGTCTTCTTCGGAGAATCGATGTTCACAAAAAAAAGCCAGGGCTCTAAAATAGCCCTGGCCAAACTTATCGAACGGCTTGTCAAAAGGGGATATGTACTCCTCGACGTGCAACTGATGAACCCTCACCTGAAGATGTTCGGCGCGGTCGAGATAAGCGAAAACGAATATAACAGACTTCTGAAAGAGGGCCTTACCACCCGGGCTTACTTCGTCTGACCTTCTGCCTGACGGCCGTGTTTCTCCATTATCCTTTTCCACTCTTCAACATCCATTATCTCTGACTCATCTATCAGCATTACCGGGATGTCGTTCACAATTTTGTAACGCCTTCTCGTGCCGGGATCGGTCGAGATGAGAAAATCACCCTCGAGAACGAGGTCGGCTTTGGTTTCGGGGCAGCACATAATGCTGAGCAGATCTTGTGAGATCATTTTATT
>RHKR01000176.1 GCA_008363265.1 Chlorobiota bacterium | reverse complement strand
AGCAGTAGTTGTTGCTGGCCCATTCCTTGAGGTCCTTAGGCAATTACTACGATTTTCAATAAAAAGATCCATTCTCAGTCGTTCAGACTGTGCAATAATATTAATTACCATAATCTAACTGAACTGAAAATTAAATTACTCAAAAAAAAGTGTTATAGCAAAAAATATTTTCAATTTACCCTGAAAAGGGGCCGCGCGGGAGAGAAAATGTTAAGAAAAGATTAAAACCGGAAGTTTTGGTTCCGGTGACCACGGGGAAACTGGCTTTTAAGGCCTCTTTCTGTTACGACCCCCGTCCCGATTATCTCGCCGGCGGTTCTTATTACCACCTGACGTTCGGCACCCGATGTGCGTTCAAAGTTTGCGTATTGTTTTACAATACCGCCTTCCATATAGGTTCGTAGTTCTTCATGGTTGTCAAGATCAATGATACCTTTTGTGATGTGGGGAGCGAGTGCCTGAGCGGCAATGCTGTTAAGTATCACCTGTTCGCTTTTCTCGTAGGCACCGAGTTTAAGGCCGATCCTGTCGTAGATCCCGGTGCGGTGGTCATCCCAGTCGCCTGACACCATATAGAGTTTTTTCCCGTGATCGGCAAACTGAAGTGAAGAGAGGTAGTCTTCTGATATTCCGAAATTGGATATAACTGATGAAAGGGTTGGTTTGACCTTTTTGAATGGTTTGATAACGGTTCTTCCTTCGGGTATCGCACCATCCTTTACTTTTTCAGTCTCTCCCGTCTTGACAATTTTTGCGAGGTAAAAACCTTCTGAATTGCTTAGCCAGGGGAGTACACGGGTGGTCTTCGCCAGTTCAGGTGAGAATTTTTTTCCCGGTGCTGAAGTGAAGCCTTCGATCCCACCCGGCACTGAAACAGGAATGAGCTCAACGGGGTACTTCTCAAGCACTTTATCGATGATCTCTTCATTTTCTTCTGTTGTCAGCGTGCAGGTTGAGTAAATGAGTTCGCCGCCCGGCTTCAACATCTTGACCGCTGCTATCACGAGGCTCATCTGTAAATTTATCAGACCGGCTATCGAGGAGATGCTCCACCACTTGTTGACTTCCTCTTTCTTCTGTATAATACCGAGCCCGCTGCATGGGACGTCAACGAGTATTTTATCGAAATAATTTTGGTAGTATTTACCCAGCCATTCACCTTTACTCTGGATTATTCCGGCGTTGAACACATTTGTCCGCTCAACGTTGAACGCGAGGGTTCGGAGGCGGTCGCCCTGCACCTCATTCAGTACAAGCATGCCCGTGTTTTCCATCATTGCAGCGAGTTGGGTCGATTTTGAACCCGGGGCCGCACATAGATCAAGAACTTTCGTTCCCGGTTCCGGCTCCAGATAGTGTGGCGGCAGCATCGAGGAGGTACTTTGTATATAATAATAACCAAGCAGGTGCTCAAAGGTTTTGCCGATGAGGTTTTCAGGATCGGAGGCGATCACCAGACCTTCGGAAATTTCAGGGTGTTCTTCCGTTACTATACCGTATTTCGATTCCAGGACCGTTTTTAGCTTGTCCCGACCGGTTTTGAGCGTGTTCACGCGGATGGATTGTTTCCGCGGATTGCCGAGCAGTTCAACAAACCGCGATACCTCAGCCTCGCCGAATAGAGAGGTCAGGTAGTCGGAAATATGTCCGCTTATTACATTCTTCTTGTCAGGAGTTGAGGACTTTTTCGTAATATTCCTCGTAGTGGGGTACAATTTTTTCAGCGGAGTATTTTTCGACGGCTGTTGCTCTGGCGTTTTTTGAGAAAATGTTGTATTTTTTCTCATTGGTCAGAAGGTCGATCGCGTACCGGGCCATACGTTCAACATCACCTATCTCGGCAATGAATCCGGAATGATTATGGGTGATAACCTCAGGCAACCCACCAACGCTGGAACTGATCACGGGGAGCCCCACCGACATCGCCTCGAGGGCTGCCAGCCCAAAACTCTCTGATTGTGAGGGGATGAGGAACAGGTCGGCGCAAGCCAGTATCTGCGGCAGCGCTTCCTGTTTTCCGAGGAAGATAACATCCCTCTCCAGGCCAAGTTCACGTGCGAGCCGTTCGCATTCCGTTCTGTCCGGCCCGTCTCCAATGAGAACGAGTTTTGCCGGGATCTCTTTTTTTACGAGTTCGAGGATCTTGATCGTATCCTGCACACGTTTCACAACCCTGAAGTTGGAGGTGTGTATAAGCACTTTCTCTCCATTGGGGGCGAACCTGCACTTCAATTCGCTGGCCTCCCTGGGCTTGTAAAGTTCGATATCGACAAAATTGGGTATCACTTCGATATCTTTTTCAATCGAGTAATTGGTGATCGTTTTCTCTTTAAGATATCTTGATACCGCGGTTACACCATCGCTCTCCATAATGCCGAACTTAAGAAGATGGATATAACTGGGCTCCAGACCCACGAGCGTGATATCGGTACCGTGAAGTGTGGTCACGATCTTCACGTCCTGATACTGCTTGCATATCTGCTTGGCCATATATGCGCTGGTCGCGTGCGGGATCGCGTAATGAACATGTATCAGGTCAAGGTTTTCATAGCGCATCACTTCTACCATTTTACCGGCAAGGGCATCGCTGTAAAGGGGGAATTCAAAAAGGGGGTAGGTTCCCATCTCGACTTCATGATAATACACATTATCCATATACTGGTGAAGTCTGAAGGGGATCGCATAGCTGATAAAGTGTATTTCATGCCCCTTTTTTGCCAATTCAACACCAAGTTCCGTAGCCACAACACCACTACCGCCATAAGTAGGGTAGCAGGTAATTCCTATTTTCATCTAATATCCGTTCCGCGTAAATCAAAAAATCATAACACTAAAAGTACGAAAAAGGGAGGAGTTTTTAGTGGTTAACGGTTAGAGGTTAGTGGTTAGTATTCTCGCTACTCGCCACTCACCACCTTACAACGAACTCTTCTTCAGTTCCAGTTCTTCCCAGCGGTTGTAGAGTGACTGTACAAGGGTTTTTGCTTCGTCATGCCGGCGGTTAAGTTCATCGGTCTGAGTGGCGAATTTTTCGTAGAAGAGGGGATCGGCGAAGAGGGCTTCTATTCCGGCAACCTCTTCCTCGGCGGCGAGAATCTTTTCTTCGATAGCCTCGAGTTCTTTTTGCTCGTGGTATGAGAGTTTTTTGGCGGAGGCCTTAACACGGGTGTCCTGCTTCTTTTCTTTTGGTGCTTCGCTTTGAGTGTTGCCTGTCAGCTGGTTACGCTTCTCAATGAAATAGTCATAATCACCCTCATTGAAAATGGTTTTTCCATTGCCGTCGAGGGCGAGAATTCCCGTGCAAACCCGGTTCAGGAAGTAACGGTCGTGGCTTACGATGATCACACACCCTGAGAATGAACCGAGTGCCTCCTCAAGGATACGGAGGGAGGGGAGATCGAGATCGTTAGTGGGCTCATCGAGAATAAGGAAGTTACCGCCGTTTTTCAGAATTTTTGCGAGAGTGAGCCTGCTCCGTTCACCGCCGGATAGTTTCCCGACCTTGGTCATTGTTCTCTCATCGGTGAAGAGGAACCTGCGCATGTAGGTCCAAACGGGCATCGTGAGCTTCCCGAATTTCACGGTATCGCTTCCTTCCCCTATTGCCTCGAACACGGTTTGTTCATCATCAAGAAGGGTACGCGACTGATCGATATAGTTGAACTGTGTCCTCTCACCATAGTCGATCCTTCCGGTGTAGGGCTGCAACTGGCCGAGTATCGTGCGCACCAGGGTGGTTTTCCCAACTCCGTTCTTGCCTATTATCCCGAGTCTTCTGCCGGGCTCAAAGTTATAGGAAAATGAGTCAACAAGCATCCTGTCGCCGATCTTCACCGAGATCGAATCTATCTCGAGTACTTTATTCCCAAGTCTCTCGGGGGTTGGAATTATCAGGTCGATGTCGAGGTCTTTATCAGGTGGCCGCTGCCCGGCGATCTCATAATATTTATCCAGCCGACTTTTGGCTTTGGTACGGCGTGCTCTGGGCCCGCGCATCACCCAATCGAGTTCGTTTCTTAGGAATCCCTGACGTTTTCTTTCGGCTACATCCTTCAGCGCGTCTCGCTCGGCCTTGTTCAGCAGATAATCGGTGTAGTTACCCTGATGCGAAAAGAACGTTCCATTGGAGAGTTCAACAATACGGTTTGCTATCCTGTCGAGGAAGTACCTGTCGTGAGTAACGAAGATGCACGCGCCTTTGTATCCGGCGAGGAAATTTTCGATCCACTCGATGGTGTCTGTGTCGAGGTGGTTTGTAGGCTCATCGAGAATAAGAAGGTCAGGGTTGGCGATCAGGGTTTTGCACAGTGCTGTTCGACGCTTTTCGCCTCCGGAGAGGGATGAGACTATTCTTTCGGGATCGGGTGCATCGAGGGATGCCATCAGCAGATTGATCTTCCTGTCGATATCCCAGCCGTCAACACGGGCGATCTCTTCCTCGAGAAGATGTCGCCTGTCGGATTCGGGTGGGAGGTATTCATACTCTGAAAGGAGAGCGTAGATATGTTCTGCGCCATTTCGTATGTTTTCACCAACAGAGAGACTCTCATCCAGAGTAAACTCTTGAGAGAGAAAACTTACCCGGAGGTTTCGCTGTGTCGCCACTTCACCTGAATCGGGTTCTTGCAAACCTGCGATAATTTTAAGGAAGGTTGATTTACCCGCGCCATTTCTACCCACCAGACCGATCCGGTCAGTGGCATGAACGGTGAGGGATGCATCGTCGAGTACAACCTGTTCGCCGTACTCGACACGAAGTGCTTTTGCCGTCAGCAGGACGGGGGAGGTACCGTTACTCAAACAGACTTATCTTTTTGATCACGGTTGAGCGGGTGATGGAATCCGCCACATCCTGTCCCTCGGTTACCCCTCCGAAGAGGGTGTAACGGGTTGTGAGGTGAGGGTAGGTGCCGTTCATAATGAAAAACTGTGAACCTTCGGTATCCTTCCCGGCACTGGCCATTCCGAGTGCGCCGGTTGTGAACTCGAGAGGGGAGAGTTCCGAGATTATATCGTAACCCGGACCGCCGAAGCCGGTTCCCGAGGGGTCGCCCGCCTGAATTACAAACGCCGGCACAACGCGGTGGAAGACCACATCGCGATAGAATGAAGTCTGTGCGAGGGATACAAAATTTCCGCTCGAGACCGGAGCGTAATCGGGACGAAGTTCGAGCCTGATATTTCCTGATGTGGTTTCAATGACAGCCCTTCTGTACTTAAATGCATTGAACCAGATCTCATTAAAATTATCGGGCAGCGTTCTTTTGATTTTCTCTCCTGACAGGGCTCTGATCGAACTGATCGCTGAGTTGTGGAGGAGAGCTTTCATTTCATCCGCGAAACCTGCATCGACCCTTGCTGAGAGGTCCAATAAAAACTGATGAGCCTCGAGGAAGTTGGGGTTGTGGAGGTCCCCGTTAATTACCTCCAATATCTCTTTTTTTAGTTCATCTTTTCGGCCGGCGATAAATGCTGAATCCAATATACCACAGAAGGTGGCGACCACTGATGGAAAGCCGGAATCAAGATTATCGAAGGCGAATTGATTAATCCGCTCATTGTCAGTTCCAAATTTCTTCAGGTCACCCATCGCGGTGGCAACCGCGAGTTTCTCAGTTTCGCGGCCCGCGTTGAAGATCGCCACAAGTGTATCGAATGGTGCGGGTACGAGCTCCGGAGAGGATGCGATAAGAGTTGCGTATGAAGAGCGGGACAGATTTCCCGAATACCCGGCGAATACCTTCTCTTTC
>RHKR01000175.1 GCA_008363265.1 Chlorobiota bacterium | reverse complement strand
ACAGATGGTGGAATACAAGACAAAGGTTGTCGCGGGTGTAACCCCCGGCAAGGGCGGAACCGATTTTGAAGGTATCCCCGTTTTTGATACAGTAAAAGACGCGGTTGTTGCTACAAAAGCCAATACATCTGTTATCTTCGTGCCGGCATCTTTCGCTGCTGACGCGATCCTCGAGGCTGCTGAAGCCGGAATTAAGGTGATCATCTGCATCACTGAAGGGATTCCTGCAGACGATATGATCCCTGTTTATCATTATATCAGAGCGAAAGATATCGTACTTATCGGACCGAACTGCCCGGGAGTTATCTCACCCGGAAAAGGTAAGATCGGTATCATGCCCGGCTTCATCCACAAACCGGGAAGAGTCGGTGTTGTGTCCCGTTCAGGAACACTTACCTATGAAGCGGTCAAGCAGCTTTCAGATCTCGGTATCGGTCAGTCAACCTGCGTGGGAATCGGCGGTGATCCTGTTATCGGCTCCCGTTTCATCGATATCATAAAACTCTTCAATGAAGATCCTGAAACAGATGGTATCGTAATGATCGGTGAGATCGGCGGTTCAGCTGAAGAAGAAGCGGCAGAGTATATTAAAAAAAGTGTAAAGAAACCGGTAGTTGGTTTCATCGCGGGACAGACCGCGCCTCCGGGAAGAAGAATGGGCCACGCGGGCGCCATCATCTCCGGTGGAAAGGGTACTGCCACTGAAAAGATGGAAGCGATGAAGAAAGCCGGCATCAAAGTGGTTAAATCACCCGCTGATATGGGTGCCACGATGAAAAAGGCACTTGATGTTTACTACAAAAAGAACGCTAATTAATAAAGAATCAATCCAAGGAGAATGAATTGGGCAACCTTACATTTGCCATTATAAAACCGGATGCGGTAAGAAACAATAACATCGGCCAGATCCTCACAATGATCACTGAAGCCGGTTTCAAAATTAAAGCCATGAAAATGACCAGAATGAGCCTCGACTCTGCAAAGGGCTTCTACGAAGTTCACAAAGAGAGAGGATTCTATCAGGAACTGGTTGAGTTTATGTCATCAGGTCCATGTGTTCCTCTCATGCTTGAAAAGGAGAACGCGGTTGCAGATTTCAGAACACTTATCGGTGCTACTGATCCTGCTGAAGCTGCTGAAGGAACAGTCAGAAAGAGATACGCGACAAGCAAAGGCGAGAACGCGGTTCACGGCTCAGACAGTGACGAGAACGCCCTCATCGAGATCGCTCATTTCTTTTCCCGTGACGAGCGCCTGAACAACTATCCGCTTTAATGCCCCTTTCGCGCTGGAAAAAGCTTAAGAGCCGGGAGTTTCACAAAAATCCCTACTGGACCTACAAGATCGATGATTTTGTAATCCCAACCACCGGGTTCAGAGGTACTTATTATTTTGTGCATACTTCCGGCTCTTCCATGATCATACCGGTAACTGAAGACAGAAAGATCTTGCTCGTTAAGCAATACCGCTACCTGAATAAAAGATTTTCACTCGAGTTCCCCTGCGGCGGAAACAAAGAGGGGATGACCCCTCTCGAAACCGCGAAGGTTGAACTGATGGAGGAAACCGGTTTTTCGGCTGGCAAAATCAAGCATGTCGGTAAATTTTGTCCTTTTAACGGGGTTACCGACGAATTTTGCCAGGTTTATATTGCTTCAGATCTGAAGGTTGATCCCAAAAAGGCCGATGATTCAGAGGAATTATCTCTTCACGAGTACACTCCCGAGGAGGTTGACAAGATGATGAGAGATGGAAGTATCTTTGACGGAATGACCATGGCGGCATGGGCACTGGCCTGGGAAAAAGTATTGGAAGTAACGGAGTCGGGAAAATGAGCAGGTTGCTTTTCATTTTGGTAATGCTTCTTGCCGCATCAACAGGTTGCGCGCAGAACAACACTGCCTTCCAGAACGGTCCCGATATTTTCCTGAATAAAGAGTTTGATAAATATGCAGGTAAAAACCTCGGTGTCGTTACAAACCACACCGGTGTTACCGCCGACGGGAAGCATTTGGTTGATGTGATCCACTTCGAAAAGAAGGGAAAGATCGCCGCCGTTTTTGGTCCCGAGCATGGATTCAGGGGAGATGAATCAGCAGGGAAGAAGATCAGCGATTCAAAGGATGAAAAAACCGGGATCCCTGTTTATTCGCTTTACGGCGAAACCAGAAAACCGACCCCTGAAATGTTAAAAGGGATCGAGCTCATGATCTTCTCAATAAGGGATGTGGGTGTCAGGTATTACACCTATATTTCGACACTTTACAATGTTATGGAAGCTTGTGGTGAGGCAGGAATTCCCGTGCTTGTACTTGATCAGCCAAATATTATCGGATGTACTTATGTGGATGGTCCCATTGTAGAAGACTCCCTTTTCTCGTTCATCGGGATAACAGCTCTTCCCATGTCTCACGGAATGACCGCCGGAGAACTCGCCCTCTTCTTCAAAGAAGATATAATAAAGCGAAAGAATATCAGTTGTTCAGTGGATGTTGTAAAAATGAGAGGTTATTTTAGGGAAACATCATTTACTGAGACTGGTTTGAAGTGGCTTGACCCATCTCCAAATCTCCGTTCAGAGCTTGCCTGTCTGGTTTACCCGGGTACCTGCATTCTCGAAAATACAAATATTGCTGAAGGCAGGGGGACTGTTGACCCCTTTCTGATATTCGGAGCACCATTCGTGAACGGTGAGAACCTGAAAAACGAGGTTGCTTCTTTTCCGGGAATCAAGGGTGTCGAGGTTTTTACTTTTACTCCTATCTCGGGCAAAGCTGCCACAAAACCCAAGTATGAGGGTGAGCTGTGCAACGGTGTAAGAATCACAAAAATAGATGAGAGTTTTGAATCAGTTAAATTCGGCATTTGGTTGATCGATCATTTCGCCAAGGAATATCCGGGCAAATTTGAGATCAAGGATAGAGGATTTAAATTAAAGACAGGGAAAAATGGGTTTAAGGAATTGCTGCTGACACAGGGTTGGAAAAAGAGCGTTGAATCATACACCGCTGAACTGCAGCAGTTTAAGAATATCAGGAACAGTTTTTTATTATACACTAACTCAAGGTAAAAGAATGTCATTAAGAAAAATGATCTTATCAATCCTTATGGTTTCGTCTCTCGTAATTTACTCGGGTTGCGATTCTTCTGATTCACCCGCGTCTGTCGCCGGTGATAACTCAGTGGATACGAATTATCTCACACTTACAGATGTGAAACCTGCGGAAGGCGAATCGAAGTTTGGTTACAAACTTGAAAAAGGTGATAAATTCACATATAAGATCGCCTTTATAAATGTCGTCTCCCAGGAAACAAAGATCGATACTGTAATGAAGCAGACAATGGATCAGCAGAATGTACTCGTGATCGATTTTGAAGTTAAGGATGTTGACAAAGATACAATTGCTGAAGTGGAAGTAACCACAAAGAGCATCTATGTTAAATCAGATATCAACGGCGAGAAGAAAGAATACAAGACCGGTGATAAACTTGACTCAGCCAAGAAGCTCGATTTCGGTTTCTATGAAGCCATAACTACTAACTCGTTCTTTGCCAGAGTTGACAAGAACGGTAACATCCGCGAAGTGTTCAGGGTTGACAAAATCGTTGATGCTGTTCTTCCACAGGGGAAGGATTCGATCCCGGCCCAGCAGAAAGAAATGGCAGCAGACGAGATAAAAAACAACCTTAAGGGGATGATTATGCAGGTATTCAGATCATTCTCACCGGGTACTCTCAAAGCCAACGAAACCTATCGCGATCAGAAGCCGCCCGTTAACGATCCAAGCGGAATGTATCAGTTGAGTGCCACTCAGCTCTACACCTTAAAAGAGAAGGGTAAATTCAGCGGAAGCAACATTTCTGTAATTGAAGCCGGCTACGATGCATCATACGCTTTTAACCCTGAACTCGAAAAACAGGGGATCAAGGTTGACAGAAGCGTTATCACCGGTGGTGGTAAGGTTTTCTACAACGATGATCAGGGCAAGCTCCAGAAATCGAGAACCAACCTTATTGAAGAAGTTGCATTCAGTGGAAAGATTCCTGACAGAACTGGTAAGTTGACAGATTTCACCAGCGTTAAGAAATCACGCGTAGTGAATGTTGTTGAAAAACTGAAGTAAAATTAAAGAACCGATTTGTGAAAAGAGGCTGTCTCGATAGTAAATATCCAGCAGCCTCTTTTTTTATGTCATTTTTCGTTTTTTTTGAATAACACCGGTAATTGTTCATTAACCAAAGTAACTTTTGTGTTTTTTGATCACAAAAAAAGGGTATTAACCCTTTTTTAAGCAAAATTTGGGGTAAATTCGAACATTTTGCCTAATATTATCTTTCTAAAATTGTGAGCAAAAGCTACCAATCCCAACTCTGTCAGCACACCCTTCTTTCCTCGAAGTGTGAACCTCGTAAATCCCATGTTTTGCTTTATGTTTCCGAAGACAGGCTCCACATCTATCTTTCTCCGTCTGTAGAGTTCTGCTCCGGTCTCTGATTCGAGTATCTCTTCCGCCTTCTGTCTTAGTTCTCTCCCTGTATGACTTATTTCTATAATTCTCTCCCCGGCACCTTTGTGACATGCTCCCCGAAGTGGACATCCCTCACAGTTCTTCGCCTTGTACCTGCTCAACTCAAGTGTGTAACCATTTTCTGTTTTTCTGTACCGTTTTCCTACATAATCCATTCTCTGACCCATCGGACAGATTAAACAATCCTCTTTTTGATTATAGTAAAGATTCTCATGACTGAACGGATACTTGCTTTTTCTTTTCTTCTTTGCATCATAATAATTGTACTTTATTACTCCCTTTATTCCCTCCTTCTGTAGGAACTGATAATTCTCTTCAGACCCATAACCGGCATCCGCAATTAAGTACTCAGGGCTCTCTCCATATTCCTGCTGTATTCCCTTTACTACATCAGGTAATGTCGTTGTGTCACCGGGTTTCTGGAAAATATCATAACTTACCACTAACTGGTTGTTCGTTGCTATCTCTACATTATAACCCGCTTTTAACTGCCCGTTCATCATGTGATCTTCCTTCATCCGCATGAATGTCGCATCTTTATCTGTCTTGCTATACGACTTCCTCTCACCAAGTATACCCTCCTGCTCCTGATATTTCTTCAGATTCACCGGCCAGTTCTTCTCTGCGTATTTCAACTTCTGCTTTAGCTTTGCCGGTACCTCGGCCTCGCTGTCTGCCAGAGATTTATTAATCCTCTCTATTGCCTCCTTGACACTCTCAGGATCGGGCTCATGGTACTCAAAGGGAAAATCTTCCTTCTCATCCTCTGAGGCCTGTTTTTGAGCAAATTCCCAAATATCCTTAAGCTGCTTCTTCATTTTCTCTTTGTTTGACTTGATCGCATTGCCCCAAACAAAGGTATATTTGTTGGCATTCGCCTCTATCTTTGTCCCGTCTAAATACAACTCTTTTATACTAATGACTTTCTGTTCTACCAGAAGTTCAACCACCTGTGTAAAGAGGTTTTTCAGGGATAGACTCAGCTTATCCTTGCGGAACCTGTTTATTGTATTGTGATCAGGTTGCTGCATCCCGCTTATCCACATGTGATGAATATTTTCCTTTAGGGCAGCTTCTATCTTTCGACTGGTGTAAATATTGTTAAGGTAGGAATAAACGATTACCTTTACAAGCATCACGGGATTATAACTGGAAGTCCCTCCACCCGGATATCGGTCGAACAAAGATGTATAGTTAATTTTATCAAGAATTGAGTTTACCAC
>RHKR01000174.1 GCA_008363265.1 Chlorobiota bacterium | reverse complement strand
AAAAATGAGGAGACCAGTTCACCCGTATTCAGGGCCTTCTGGGGATTTCCACCCTCTTTTACTTTCACGAAGTAAGTGCCGAGTATCGACATTACAATACCGAGAGCAGCAATGGCCAGTGGGAGGAGAACTGCTCCAAGACCGCCAAAGTGCTCAATAAAGCCCGGAACAGCGATAAACGCGGCACCGAGAACCATTGTACCAACGATAGCCCCAACGTAACTTTCGAACAGATCCGCTCCCATACCGGCGACGTCGCCGACGTTGTCACCAACGTTATCTGCGATGGTTGCGGGGTTAAGCGGATGATCTTCGGGGATGCCGGCTTCAACTTTACCGACGAGGTCAGCACCAACGTCAGCTGCTTTGGTATAGATACCGCCGCCAACCCTCGCGAAAAGGGCGATGGAGGAAGCACCGAATGAAAAACCTGTGATAACTGTGATAACCTTGCTGGTTGCGGTGGCGAGCAGTTCAGGAGTGCTGAAAGCTTCAGGAGTCAGCCACATACCGGAATAAATCACCAGAAGGAGACCAAGACCGAGAACTCCAAGCCCCACAACGCCGAGACCCATAACGCTACCGCCGGTGAAGGCGATGTTGAGGGCGGCACCGAGGCTTTTTCTTGCCGCGTTTGCCGTTCTTACGTTGGCTTTAGTGGCTGCTTTCATGCCGATGAATCCGGCAAGCGCAGAGGAGAATGCTCCCAAAATAAATGAAAGTGCTACGAGAGGATGCGAATCCTCTTTCATGTTGGCGGTAACCGCCAGCAGTATTGCCACAAAAACCACGAATATGGCAAGAACTCTGTATTCCGCTTTAAGGAATGCCATCGCGCCCTCTGCGATGTATCCTGAAATGCGGGCCATTTTTTCACCCCCTATGTCCTGTTTAGCGATCCAGTTAGCTCTTATATAGGTGAAGAGCAGACCAAGAATACCGAACAGGGGAATCAAGTAGATGATGTATTGTTCCATTTAATCTCCCGGATTAATTGATTGTGTTTGATCCTGTTTAGATAACTTGCTGTTTGCATCGAGCAGCCCTTTTACGCCCGAGGCAATGAATTCATTGGTCAATACAGTACAATTATCGAACACTTTTGCGAGCAGTTCAGTCTCGTTTCGGTTAAAAGGTGAAAGTACATAGTCGGCCATGGCACCTGCCGGGAAGTCGTTCCCTATACCGATGCGTATTCTGGGGAAATTATCGTTCTCTATCGTGTAGATTATAGAATAGATCCCGTTGTGGCCGCCGTCGCTTCCTTTGAGTTTGATCTTGTATCCACCCGGAGGGAGGTTAAGTTCGTCATGAACGACCAGAACATCTTCCGGGGCAACCGGATACTCCGACATCAATTCCTTAACGGCGTTGCCGCTGAGATTAACATAGGTAGCCGGTTTAATGAGCACGAAAGGGTTCCCTTTAAGGGACCCCTCTGCCCTGTAATAATTGTATTTAGAAGGAGAAAATTGTATCGAATTAAGAGCTGCGAACCGGTCAAGGAACATGAATCCGGCGTTATGCCGGGTATTCTCATATTTTTTGCCGGGATTTCCCAGCCCAACAACAATTCTCAATACTAATCTTCGTCTTTGTCCTTGCCTCTTGAGATAACTTCAGGCTCTTTCATTTCTTCTTCCATGTCAACCGGTATTTCAACACCGCGCGGGATATTGATATAGCAAAGCACGGTTTCAGCAGGGTGAAGAATGGTGATGTTTTCATAGTTGAGTTTTCCAACATGGAAACTGTGTCCGAGTTTCAGAGGAGACACATCAACCACGAGAGCGTTCGGGAGATCCTGCGGGAGGCACTGGATCGTGAGTTTGTGAAGGTTGATCGCGAGCTGACCACCCTGGATGACGCCAACCGAGTTTCCTTCATATTTAACAGGAACGTCGATGGTAACTTTTTCACCCTTGGTGAGGCCATACATGTCGAAGTGAATGATCCTGTCGGTTACGGGGTCTACCTGCACATCTTTAAGGATGCACTGCTGGGTATCATGACCTTCGATCTCGAGGTTGATCAGATAGCTTTTTGATGTGAAGTAAAGCTGGTTGATCGAGTTCTCGAGTGCTTCAATAGCAACAGGCTCTGTCTTGTTAGCGTAGAAGATGCCCGGTACTTTAGCTTGGCTCTTTAATTGATTCCTTCCAGATTTACCGAAAAGTGACCTTGCGGACGCTTTGACGACTTTTGTTTCCATTTGTTTCTCCGTTAAGGCGATCAGCCTTTGTCTTTGTCGAAAAGGGAGCTGATCGACTCGTGTTTGTTGATTCTTAATATAGCCTCCGCAAAGATCGCGGAAGCGCTAAGTACCTGAATTTTGTTTCCTAATTTCTGTTCTTTTTCCTCTCCGAGAGGAAGTGTATCCAGTACAAATATCTTTTCTATGCCCGACTCAACTATCCGCTCGCATGCCGGTCCTGAGAGAACGGGGTGCGTAACGGAAGCATAGATCTTTTTTGCACCTCTGCTTTTAAGAGCCTCGACCGTCGATTTGAAGGTTCCGGCCGTGTCGATGAGGTCATCAACGATCAGTACATCCTTTCCCTCGACATCACCGATGATGTGTGCGATCTCGGCAACGTTCGGCGCGGGTCTTCTCTTATCGCTCACAACGAGGTGAGCATTAAGTTTATTTGCGTACGCGCGTGCCATCTTAATTCCGCCTACATCAGGAGAGATGACGGCAAGATTATTGCTGAGGTGCTTAAGTTCGTTGTAAAAAACGATTGAACCGTAGAGGTGATCGAAGGGGATATCGAAGAATCCCTGGATCTGAGGGGTATGCAAATCCATTGTGATCACACGGTCAGCACCTGCAGAAGTGATCAGGTTGGCTATGAGTTTGCTTGTTATGGCAACTCTTGGCTGATCTTTTCTGTCTTGCCGGGCATATCCGAAGTACGGAATGATTGCCGTGATCCGCTTAGCGGAAGCTCGTTTGGCTGCGTCAAGCATTATGAGCAGCTCCATCAAATTTTCAGCAGGGGGATTGGTGGATTGAATGATGTAGAGGTCGCTGCCCCGCACATTCTCACCATACTTGACCCAAATCTCACCGTCGCTGAAACGTTTGATCTCAAGTGCCCCTAACTTTCTTTCCACATCCAGTCGCCTGCTCATGTAGTTCACAATTTTTTCGGCGAGTGGCCGGTTTGATCTACCGGAAAACACTTTTATTTCGGAATCCATGGCGGGCCCAAAAAAGTAAAGAAATATAGCTTACAAATATAAGGAACGGGTGTCAGGAAATCAAATAAAATAATTCTACCAACGGTTTGCAGCCTTCGTGGGGAGCCAGGTGACGGTTTCATCTGATTATTAAGCACTTTTATCGAAAATGAGTTTGCGTCTTGAAGTGAATACCATATTTTGCGGGATAATTATCAGGATTTAGTTAACTCATGAATATTAGCGCCTTTCCGGCATCGCTTCGAAAGATATACCTGCTGTTCGGTGTGTTAACCATGCTGACAGTTTTAGCGGGGATCCTCTTCTATCTTGTTTCATCAAGCCATGTCGAAGAGGATATCAGGATAAAGCTCGAGAAAGTCTCGGATGCCAAGAAGGGAGAAGTGGAGCAGTGGTTCGAAGCCAGCATTGCTGACGGTATTGAACTTCTTAACAGCATGGAAATGAGGGGTGGACTCCTGAAGGGGCTGGATCAGAGTGAGAAACTGATCTTTGACGAGACATTCACCGGCTGGCGTAAATATCTGAGAGAAGATAAGGGATTTGTTGCTATCTATCTCCTTGACGCGGACCTGAAAAAACTGGATACTCTAAGCGGCTCCTCCGGTGAAAAGGTTGAGCTGAAAATGCTTCAGAAATTCAAAGGAACACTTAAACCTGTTTTGAGCGACTTTTTCTCGGAAAAGAAGGAGTTTACCGACCACCCTTATATCTACCTCCTCGTACCTTATATTGAAACCGGAAAGAAAACTCCCCAACGTTACCTTCTTGTTAAGATCGACCCCACGGCGAATCTACTCCCGCGACTGTGGTCGGCTACCACCCTTCTTGGGTCGCAGGAGAACCGGCTTGTAGTAAACATTACCACTGATCCGGTCTACCATTGGGTTCTGGGAAGTGACGGATTAAAGAGAAGAGACCTCGTCGATCTCAGGCCAACAGATCTGGCCTACCATATAGAAAAGAACGATACAGGCTTCATTAGCGGGAAAGACTACAAACAGGAACTGTCATACGCTTATTTGAAAAGTTCTCCCCGGTTCCACTTTACTCTTGTGGCGAAGATATCGAGGGATGAGATTTTGGGCCCTGTCAGGGATGTCTTCTGGAAGACGCTCTCGGGTGTTTCGCTTACCCTGGTGATTCTTTTTATCTCCTCAAGGCTCATGATCAAGCACGAGGAGAATGAAGCCCTGAAAAAGGCTATGGAGAGTGAACTTGAAAAGGAGAAAAATGAGAAGCTCCTGAATGCAATTATCGAATCATCACCCGACGCTATCATGCTGGTTGAACCCGCGAAAGGAGCTTTGACGAGGTTCAACAAAAGGGCTGAAGAGATGTTCGCGCTGAACCTGGCCGGTCCGACCGTTAAGATCGACCCCGCGAAGTTCCACAAAAAGCCGGTAACAGACGAGGAAAAAGCCCTGCAGCAAAGCACACTGGCACAGAACAATATCTGGCGGGGCGATGTTGAATATATCTCACTCGATGGACGTGAATTTTGGGGAAATGTAGTGGTAACACCAATTCAGTCTGGCAAGGATAGATTTTTCATGGTGAGGATAACCGATATCACTCAAGAGAGAAAGATACTGACAGATCTTCAGGAACTGACGGAAGAACTGAAAAGGGCCGATGAGGAAAAGGTGAAGTTCATGTCGGTATTGGCACACGACCTCAGATCCCCGTTCCATCCTCTCCTGAATATTCTTGATATGCTGAGCAGTGACTATGATACCATGAATGAAGGGGAGCGAAAACACTTTCTTGAGAGCGCGGGCGAGATCGCCGGGCGGTACTTCGAGTTTTTGGAATCACTTCTAAACTGGTCAAGAGCCAGTCTTGGGAAGATCAGTTTTAATCCAAAGCCGGTCAGTCCGATCACGGTCATCAATGAAACCATTCTTCTTCAGGAGCATCTCGCAACTGAGAAGGGGATCAAACAAACCACACGGATAAACACTTCCGATGATGTGAACGCGGATCCGGAAATGCTGCGTACCATACTCCGCAACCTCCTGGTCAATGCCATCAAGTTCACACACAGCAGTGGGGCTGTAACGGTATCTGCCGAAACAGAGGGGGAAAACGTGGTTTTCAGCATCTCGGATACAGGGGTGGGAATTCCTCACGATCAAATTTCACGGCTCTTCACCCTTGACGGATCGAGGTCAACCCCCGGAACGGGGAATGAACAGGGTACAGGGTTGGGATTGCTGTTGTGCAAGGAGTTTGTGAACCTGCATGGCGGGAAAATATGGGTTCAGTCGAGTCCGGAGAAAGGATCGGTCTTCTCTTTCACAATGCAGGTATTCAAACAGTAGCGGTCGACTTAAGGAGCTGACAACCGGCTCAGGAAATGTAGAGCTTCCTGTACTTTTCCGCCGCAGACTTAAGCGACAGGTTCTCTTTCGCGAATTCCGCGCAACGGGTGTGGATGGCGGGCTCCCCGAGCAGACCTTTCATTTCCGTGACAGCGTTTTCAATCCCCTGATCAGAAAGATCAAATACAACCCCCACATTCCCTTTCCTGCAGAACAGTTCAGTATCTCCAATTCCTTCGGATATCAGTACAGGCAGCCCTGCCCCAAGGTACTCCGCGAATTT
>RHKR01000173.1 GCA_008363265.1 Chlorobiota bacterium | reverse complement strand
GAGGAGTTTTGCGAGTTCTATCGCCAGTTTTGTCTTCCCGGAAGCTGTTGGTCCCGAGATAACGATTACTTCTTTTTCCATCCTTCTTTTCCCAGCAGGGGTACGAATGCGAAGTGTGGTATTTCTTCCGTCAGAAAATCGTTCTCACCTGTTTTTTGAACGATGTACATCTTCTGCGCTTCCTTTTCACCAACAGGAATGATCAGACGCCCCCCAACGGTCAGTTGTCTTTTCAACGGTTCCGGCACAGAGGGAGATCCTGCCGTGACAAGAATGGCATCGTATGGCGCGTACTCATTCCACCCGATCGAACCGTCACCCCACTTTGTATAGACGGGGTATCCCAGCCGTTCGAACCTTTCCCTGGCCATCAGATGAAGATCGTACTCCCTCTCGATCGAAAAGACCTTTGCGCCCATCGTGGCAAGAATTGCCGCCTGAAATCCCGATCCGGTGCCGATCTCAAGCACCCTGTCTCCTTTACGGATATTTGCCGACTGTGTCATGAAAGCCACAGTTGTGGGCTGGGAGATAGTCTGGCCGTAACCGATGTGAAGCGCTGTATCCTCGTATGCGAAATGCACCATCGCTTCAGGTATGAACCTGTGACGCTCGCATTTCAGAAATGCATCGAGTACGGCCTGATCGGTGATTCCGTTCTCTGTCAGTTTTAATACAAGATTTCTTTTAGCGGATGAATACATTTTGCCGGTTTGGGATAATGGAGATTTTTAAAACTGAAAAAGCTGCCAGAAAAGTTGTGGAGCATAAGGCTTTTAGCCACCATGATAATGAACAACTTCTTTGACAGCTCTTTTGAGGCGCCGGTCGGATTCGAACCGACGAATAAAGGTTTTGCAGACCTTCCCCTTAAGCCACTTGGGTACAGCGCCATGAAAAAACACCCTAAAACTAAAAAATCCACTCGCGTGGATTTTTTATATAGAGCGGGAAACGGGACTCGAACCCGCGACTTCAACCTTGGCAAGGTTGCGCTCTACCAACTGAGCTATTCCCGCAGAACAATAATAATTTGGTCTACAAATATAGGTAATATCCTGAATTCATGCAAGAGTCAAAGCAAAGAAAAATTACTTTTTCTTTCCTCTGCCACCTCTTCCTTTCACCGGTTCCTTCTTCGCGGCCTCTTCAATATATTGGAGTGCTTCAGCGAATGTGATCTCCCTCGGCTCCTTCCCTTTCGGGATCTTGGCATTGACCTTCCCGTTCGTAATATAGGGACCGAAACGGCCATTCAGAACCTTCACCGACGGATCCTCCGTGAAACTCTTGATGTTTCTTGCAGCCTCGGCATCTTTCTTTGAATTGATCAGATCAATACATTCACTCTCTGTTATACTGAGCGGATCGATATCTCTCGGGATCGAGTAGAACTTCGACTGATGCTTCACATATGGTCCGAACCGCCCCTCAGCCACAACCAGTTCCTCGCCTTCATATTCACCGGCTATGCGGGGGAGGCGGAAAAGGTCGAGTGCTTCTTCAAGAGAAAGAGTGTCGATCCGCTGGCCTTTCTTAAGTGAAGCCATCCTGGGTTTGATCTCGGGATTATCGGGACTGTATATCTGAGCAACAGCGCCATACTTGGCCATACGCACTATCACATCCAGCCCTGAAGCAGGGTCTTTTCCCAACTCACGGCTGCCGGTTGCCCGCTCGCTGGTCTCAAGTGTCTCACGGACGGTCTTATGAAAAGGCTGATAGAATTTCTTCAGCATCTCCACCCTGTCGATATCACCTTTCGCAATATCGTCGAGCTGCTTCTCGATCTTTGCGGTGAACTTGAAATCGAGGATGTTCGGAAAATATTTAACCAGGAAATCGTTAACAATGAAAGCTATATCTGTGGGAAAGAGTTTTCCTTTGTCTGCACCGGTTATCTCGGTCTTTTCCTCTGTTGATATTTTTCCTGAGTCAGAAAGGGTCAACTTCATATAATTACGGGACTTACCCTCTCTCTCCTCTTTCACGACGTATCCCCTGTCCTGAATGGTAGAGATGATGGGAGCATAGGTGGAAGGCCTTCCGATACCGAGTTCTTCCAGTTTCTTCACAAGTGCGGCCTCGGTGTATCTCGCGGAAGGACGTGTGTATCTTTGCGTGGCAGTGATCTCTTTCATCCAAAGCGGCTGACCGGTTTTGAGCGGCGGAAGTATTGCAGAATCTTCCTCATCGCCTTCATCTTCATCCCTCGATTCAATATAAAGCTTGAGAAAACCGTCGAAAAGGATAACCTCGCCGGTTGCGATAAACTTGTGTGGTGAGGTTGAAACGGCGATATCAACAGTGGTTTTCTCGATCCTGGCGTCGCTCATCTGTGAGGCTAGTGCACGCTTCCAGATCAGGTCATAAAGTGCAGCCTCATCCCTCGTAAGCGTCGATATCTTCCTGTTGTTGAAGTAAGTCGGTCTGATCGCCTCGTGGGCTTCCTGAGCATTGACAGACTTGGTTTTATACTTCCTGAAGTGGTGATATTCGCTTCCGAAATTATCTGTGATCATTTCCCTCGCTGTGGCAAGTGCGAAATCGGAGAGATTAACAGAGTCGGTTCTCATATAAGTGATGTGGCCGGCCTCATAAAGATTCTGAGCCACTCTCATCGTCTTCGATACAGGGAATCTCAACTTCCTTGCAGCTTCCTGCTGAAGGGTGGAAGTTGTGAATGGAGGGGCAGGAGTCTTCTTCAATTCCTTCTTTTCAAGATCCTCAACAGAGAAGTTGGCGCCGATGCATGCACGCAGAAAATTGATCGCCGATTCTTCCTCATCAAACTTTTTGTCGAGGTCGGCTTTGATGATCACATCTTTCCTGGAACCGTCGGAAACACGGAAAAGCCCCGACACGTTAAAGTAGTCACGGGTAACAAAATCCTGTATCTCCTTTTCCCTCTCAACGATCAGCCTTACAGCAACCGACTGCACTCTACCGGCTGAAAGAGATGGTCTTACTTTCTTCCATAACACCGGTGAAAGTTCGAAACCGACAAGCCGGTCAAGTATCCTGCGCGATTGCTGAGCATCCACCAGGTTATCGTCGATACTTCTCGGGTTCTGTACCGCTTCAAGGATGGCAGGTTTTGTGATCTCGTGGAAAACGATCCTTTTGATCTTGTTCGAAGGAATGTGCAGGGCTTCTTTTAGGTGCCATGAAATGGCCTCACCCTCACGGTCCTCGTCAGTCGCGAGCCAAACAGTTTCAGCTTCTGCTGCCATCTTTTTAAGTTCAGAAACTTTTTTCTTCTTATCGGCGGGGACCTCGTAGCTTGGAATAAAACCTTTCTCAGTATCTATTCCCATATCTTTCTTGGCGAGGTCACGGATATGTCCGTAGCTTGAAGTAACTGTAAAATCTTTCCCTAAAAATTTCTCAATGGTCGATGCCTTGGCCGGGGATTCTACTATAACAAGGTTTTTTATCATTTCTCAGGGTCTGTTGAAAATTTTTGCAATTTTGAAAATCTATCTAATCTATAAAGCTAATTTTCAGAAAAGAAGTTGCAAATGAATGAAATTTTTCAGGGATAAACAAAATTCAGCAATCAACAAATTCACAATCGTCGCTGCAGTAACCTATCTCGATCGTATCGTGGTTGATGCTGAACTTCCTCGCCACCTCCCTCGCTTCCCCTCTGATCCGGGAAACAGTTTCCCTGCCAAGTTCCTCTTTCACAACGAGATGAACCGACATAATATTATACGTGCCATCCATCGACCATATGTGCAGATCGTGGAGTGACTCCACTCCCGGAATTGCAGCCAGTTCCTTTTTCAGGTCGTCCTCTACCAGTCCCGAAGGCATTCCCTGAAGAAATATCCTGCTGAAACTGCTTAAATTAAGTACCGCGTTGTACAGGATGAAAACTGAAATACCCAGCGAAAGAAGCGGATCGATCCATGTAAAACCTGTAAAGTAGATGATCACCGATCCGATGATCACTGCCACCCAACCCAATACATCTTCAAGCAGATGAAGGCGCACGGCTTTCACATTCGCCTTCTCGTCACCTTTCAGTCTGAAGAAAGCCATGCCGTTAACTGCCACACCGAGCATAGCAATGAGGAACATTCCCGCGGAATTGACTTCTCCCGGATCGATCAGTCGCATTACCGCACCATATATTATAAAGAGACTCCCCATAAGAAGGATGATGGTGCTTAACAGCCCGGCAAGCAGGGAGATGCGTTTGTATCCGTAACTGAAATTACTGTCGCGCTTTTTGTGCGATACCTTTTCGAGAATGAACGACATGCCGATCGCGGCGGTATCACCCAGATCGTGAACCGCGTCGGAGAGGATCGCGTATGAGTTGGTAAGAATTCCTCCTGCGATCTCGATTATCGCGAAAAAGAAATTAAGCCAGAATGCAGACTTGATCCCGGCGGTCGAATCGCCTTCAGCCGGATGATGATGATGGCCATGGTGGTGTCCATGCCCGTGAACGTGGTTGTGATCGTGGCCCATCAGAGTATGAACATCCAGGATACTTTAAGGATAACCACAAGATCCTTGGAGCGCAATCCGCCTCCCGTCTCGAGGATCTTGTTAATTACCAGGTAAATATCACTTCCGGGCGAAGGTTTATAATTTATTTTGTAATTGAAATTAAGTTCCTCGATCTCATTATTCCACTGGACAAGAAGGAAAGAGGCGGTGTTGACATTCAGGGTAAACTTGAGTCTTGAGAAAATCTCATTTGTGTTGAAACGTGATCCATTGATCGAAATGTCGTTGAAACGGTACCCAACGGTCATTCCGAAGTTCCCTGACATGGTGGCATTAACCTCACTCTCAAATTCGAACCTTTTCCCACCATAAAAATCACCGTATTCCATGCTTGCCGATCCGAAGATCAGCCTGCTCTGGCTTGACGTGAAATCGATCCCGAACAGGTTGCTGTGATAATCCCCACTCCGTATAACCATGTTCTTGAAGATGGTAAAATCACGCTCCGGTCTGTCAAATTGCTTTGTGTACAGGAGCGAAATTCTGTCATTCGACTCAAAGAGGAGGCTGACAGGCATCATTTCGTACTCATACGAGATTATCTTCCCACCCGGTGCATGCTGGAGATCAAATTCAACGGGCATGAAAATTGCCCGCCTCAGCCATCCGTTGTCGAATCTTGGCGCGTATGATGCGTAGAAACTGAATTCATTTACCCCGGAACGGTAGATGAAACCCGTTCCCGGATTAAAGTTGCCTTGTGTAAATCCATAGGAACTATAGAGGCTCAATACTTCATTAGGATATTCCACACTGACCACCCCCGCGAGGTTCTCATTGTTTCCGGACCCATCGAAGGTACCCGCGAGTTTCGAGGTGATCATGAGGTTTTTATCACCGAGAAAATCATTGAAATTAAAACTCAGATCGGCACCCCCAAGCCTGCTGAAACCATCCGCTGACTGGACATTACTGAAAATGAAACCCGCGTACGAGTTATCGAGGATGCCATATTTTGCCCTCGATACAAAATAGTTAGTGGTTCTTTTCTGCGCTGTCCCTTCGGTCTGAACCGAGAGGATACCTGCCTCCAGTCGCCCGGTTGAACCGGTAAGTTTAACCCCGCCTATTATCGGCACACCCTCTCCCCTGTCGATACCGATAACCCGGGAGTAATAGGCCGAATTGTTGCTTGCTAGATCAAACGAAAAAAGTTTGTTACCCTCGAGGAAGAAATCCCTTTTTTCCGGAAGAAAAAGCGGAAATCGTGTCAGATTGATCTCGGCAATGTCCGCTTCAACCTGCGCGAAATCTGTATTAAGAGTAAAGTCGAGCGTGAAGGCATCACTGATTCCG